>JBDSTJ010000522.1:0-6803 GCA_039928335.1 Streptosporangiaceae bacterium
GTGCGTGCGCGGCCCTGTTCGGCTCCCCGCTGGGCCAGGTGGCGGTCGAGACCGTCGGCGGCTCGCTGACCGCGAGCCGGCTGACCGCCGACCTGCTCGCCGGCGCACTCGAGATCCCCGGCTCGGCCGAGCAGGCGGCCCTGGCCCTGGGCGGGGCCGGCGACGAGCGGAGCGTGCCCGGCCTCTGCGCGATGCTCGACCACGCGATGCCGCCCGACCGGATCGGCGAGGTCCTTGCCGACCTGGGCCGGACCGGCCGGGAACACCCGGAACTGGTCGCCTCGGCCCGCGGCCTGCTGTCGCGGGCCGAGGAGACCGAACCCGGCCTCGTCCGCAGCCTGATCTTCGGTGTGGGACGGCTGGGCCCGGCGGCCTCGGCCGCGGTACCCGAGCTCACCCGGCTGCTGGACTCCGGCGAGTTCGCCGCACCCGCCGTGTGCGCGCTGGGCCGCATCGGCCCCGCCGCGGTCGCCGCGGTCCCCCTCGTCGAACGGTTCCCCGGCGGTCCCGCGGCCCACGCCCTGGTACTGATCACCGGGGACCGGCGCTATCCCGACGGCTATCTGGCGGGGCGCCCGGTCGGGTCCGGCAGGATCAGCGCCGACACTCCCGCGCTGCTCACCTGGCTCGCGGTGAACGCCGAGCTGACCTCCCGCCAGGCCGACCAGCTCGACTTCCTCGCCGGGCGGCCGGGGCACCAGGCGGCCGTGGGCGTCGCCCGCTGGCACCACGCCGGGCCCGCGGCGGCCGACGACCTGCTCCGCACGATCCCGCGCTATCTCGCCGACGCCATCTGGGGCCCCCCTGCGGTCGCGACCCTGACCGCGATGGGCCCGTCCGCCGCGCCCGCCCTCGCGGACCTGGACCGCCTCATTGACTCCCGCACCCGCCTCGGCCTGTATGAGGAGGGCCTCGATCGCGAGACCCGCGAGGACGAACGCCGCCTGGCCGCCCTGCGGTCCGCCCGGCTGTCGGTCGGTCCCGGCCGCTAGGCCCCTGGGCCCAGGGGCGATCGGGGCCGTCAGTTGAGCCCGGGGACCCTGGGGCACCCGGGGGTCGCGGTCGTAGTTTCCGTGGACGGTCACCGAAACGGGATGCGGTCGCGATGAGACTTCGAAATGGACGCCAGGACAGCGGAGCCGCCCTGGCGGAATGGGCGGCGACCCTCGTGCTGGTCTCGGTGGTCCTGGCCGCCCTGCTCGCCTCCGGCGTGGTCGCGACCACGGCGGCCAGGACCCGGGCGGCGATCTGCGAGATCTTCGGCATCACCGGCTGCGGAGACCTGCCCTACGACGTGAAGCCGTCGGCGGCCGCATGCGTGACGGGCTCGGACTCCCAGAAGGTCGGCGGGTCGATCACCGTCTTCGACGTGAAGATCGGCAACAGCTTCCAGCTGGTCAGGACGGTCACCGCCGACGGCAAAGTGAAGATCATGGTCGTCCCGGTCGACTTCAAGCTCGGAGCCGAGGCGGTCCTCGGGGAGAAGACCGCCGGCGGGTCGTTCGGGGTCAAGGCCGGAGCCAAGGTCGAGGGCACCGCGAACCTCAAGTTCGGCGACACCTGGGTGTTCGACGACAAAGCCGGTGCCGACCACTTCGTCGACGACATGAAGGGGGACTGGCTCCGCTACGAGGCGGAGAAGGCCAGCCCGGCCCTGTGGCTGTTCGACAAGGTCACCGGCTGGGAGCCCGGCACCGGCACACCGCAGATCCAGCAGGTCGAGCTCTCGGCCGAAGGCGTGCTGAGCGGCAGCCTCGGCTTCGGCAGGATCTCCGACAGCACCGGCGAGAAAAAGATCGTCGACGCCGGCACGGGGCTGGAGGTCGAGGGGAAGGTCGGTGACTCCGTCGCCGTCACCAAGGACAACAGCAAACCCGACGACCCGACCTACCCGAGGACCTCCTACACCTTCGGGGTCAAGGGCAGCGTGAAGGGCGGCGCCAAGGCGCTCGGCTTCGGCACCGACGGGTCGACCAGCTACCAGGGGCAGACCAAGGTGACGTTCGGCAAGAACGGTGAACTGCTCAACATCACCTGGGTGACGACCCACGAGGAGACCACCAGCGCGGGCTACAAGAAGCCCGGTGACCAGAAGGTCTCGGGGAAGGGCTCGGACAAGAAGGTGTCCGTCACGACCACCTCGATCGACTTCGATGACACCAACCGCGAGACCGGCCGGCAATGGCTGCAGGACAATGCGTTCATGATGCCGTTCCAGGCCGTGCACAACGCCTTCGACCCCTCGGGGGCCTACCGGACGACCGACCCGGGTCCCTCGGCGTCGGCGCTCGACCGGCTCCTGTTCGAACGGGCCAAGGTGAGTAGGACCACCTATCTCGGGGACGTGGACGAGGTGAAGATCGAGGTCAAGGTCGGTGCCGAGGTGACCTTCGGGTTCGACGCCGGCTGGGAGCACGAGAAGCAGTTCCTCACCGGGTCGGAGTACCTCGGTCCGCCCTCGGGTGGCGTCAGAGACTTCCTCAAGTGGCCGGAGTGCACCTCATGAGATTCAGTATGATCATCGCCGCGACCGCGCTGCTGCTGCTCACGGGCTGCACCGACGGTGAATCCGGCGGAGGCGGGACCCCGGACGGGTACGTGCGGGGTGCGGGCGCCAAGGTGTCCCTCGCCTACCCCAAGAGCTGGACCGCCGCCCCGGCGACCACGACGACGCCGGTCGACGCACGGGACGGAGCCAACGCCCAGATCCAGGTCCTCGAGGAGGTGTCCAAGGCGGGGAGCGCCGACCTGCTGGGCGACATCGCCCAGACGAGCCCGCAACTGCAGGCGCCGGGATACGAGCGCAAGGGCAGCAAGAAGATCAGCGTTCCCGGCGCGCAGGCGGCCACCCGGATCGACTACGTCTACAAGACCGACCAGGGCGTGCCCGCCGCCGGAGTGGGGCTCGGCATCCTCGACAAGGACGACCACGTCCACGTGGTGCGGCTCAGCTGGCTCACCGGCAAACTGGACGACTCCGCGGTCGAGGACATCATCGACTCCGTCAAGGTCACCTGATGCCGGGCCGCCGCATGGCCGGAGCCTGGCTCGCCGCGCTGCTCGTCGAGTTCGCCGGGCTCGCGCTGATCGGGACGCTCGCCTCGGGTGCGACCGGTACGAACGAGCAGGAACTGCTCCGCCTGCATCTGCCGTGGCTGTTCGCGGTGCTGCTCGCGGTCGTGGCCGCCGCGGTGGTGTGGCGTGACCGCGCGCCCCGGGCACACTGGCTGCTGGCCACCGTGACGGTTCCCCTCCTGTCCGTGGCGATCGGTACCGTGGCCGGTGCGAGCGGCGCGTCGACCCTCCTGGCGAGCGTGCTGTTCGCGGCCGAAGGGGTCGGCGGGATCCTGGCCGGCCTCGCGGTCACCCGGCTGTTCGAGCCCGCCGACACCGGTTACCGATGAGCGGGGGGCCCACCCGGGTTGGGCCCGCGGACCCTTCGCTTCGGCCGCCCCGGATCATACGGTCACGTCATGCCCGATGAAGTTCCAGGTCACAGTGGTCCACCACGGACGGTACGGCTGGCGCAGACATGGGGCCTGGCCCTGTTCCTCGGCACCGTGGGTCTGAGCGCCGTCGCCGCGTTGATGCCCGAGCCGCCCGCCGGCCGGCACCTGACCGGCCTCGAGGTGACCCTGCACGTGCACCTGCCGTGGACGGTGATCGCCGCGGTGATGGGGCTGACCTCGGGGCTGCTCTGGCGCGAGCAGTGGACCTGGGCCGGCGTCCTGGCGATGCCGCTGCTGCTCGGCGTCGTCGCCGCGGTCGTGGACGTGCCGGGCGAGGCCTCGACCGTGTTGTTCCTCCTCGAGGGAACATTCGGCGCGCTGATCGGCTGGATCGTCGCCGAGGTGCTGGGAGCGGTCCGCGACGACGACCTCATGCCACGGGAGGAGCGCCCCGGCTGGCGGTCCGCCCACCGGCGCTCATGACACCGAGAACCTGCTGACGATTTGGTCGGCGAGGCCGTCGAGCCCGCCGGGCCTGGCCTTGACGATGACGTAGCAGTACATGTCCGACCCGGTCGGCACCTTGACCTCGAACGACTCGGTGGTGCTGCCGGTCAGGTCGGTGCTCACATAGGACACCTGGATCGCCGGCTTGCCGCTGACCGTCACGTCCGTGACGGCGAGTTCCTTGGACTTGGCGTTGAGCACCTGTGCCTTCTTCCTCAGGTCGGCGAGCGTGCTTCCGGTGAGCCCCCCGGACTCGCAGCCGGCCGTCAGGTTGGGCGCGAAGTCACCGGAAGCGCTGCCCGAGGCGATGGCCCACTGCGCGCCGCCGTCCTTGGCGGACTTGAGCAGCGACCTGAGGATCGAGGCGTTCGGCCCCTCCTTGATGCCGAAGCTGCCCGCGACCAGGTCGGAGGTGTCCCGGGTCGGGTCCACCGCCGCCCACCCGGCGGGCAGACCGAGAGTGAAGCCCGCGCCGGTGAGCTGCGCACCACCGGCGGCCGGCGGCTCAGTGGACGCGGCGGCCGAGGTGGACGCGGCGGCCGAGGTGCTCGCCGGCGGGGTTGCGGGGTCCGGGGAGTCCGAGCAGCCCGCACCGGCCAGCAGGCAGGCACCGGTGACGCTCAGGAGGAGGGAACGGCGGAACACAGTGATCTCCAGATGGGGAAGGGGGAGAAGGTCAGTCGAGCGAGGAGACCTGGTTGGCGGGCGGCGCCGCGACCGTCACCGGTGAACCCCACTTGGAGTAGGTGACGGTCGACACCGCTGACTTGAGCGAAGCCGAGAACTTGCGCGGAAGGCCGTCCTCGCCAACCCAGAGCGTCCAGCCGATGCCGTCGAGCCCGGACTTGGCGACCTTCTTGTCGGGCAGTTTCTCACCCGAGGTGGTGCCGTCGTAGCGGCGGACCGGGACCCCGTCGAGCTTCTCGGACGAGGCGTCCCTGGTGAACACGCCGTCGCGGACCAGGCCGAGCCCGGTGTCGGCTGACACCTGCTTGAGGGCCTGCTCGATCTGGTTCAGCAGTGTCGTGAGCATTGCGGCGACCTCTTGGGGCGCCGTCGGGATCTCCTGCCGGACCAGCCGGGCCCAGGGCCTGCCCGGTTCGACCTCGCTGCCCTCGGTCCTGGCATAGACGACGCCCCCGAGCACCACCGCGTGGGTGGGCGAGGCGTCGTTGATCGTGACGGTCATCATCGGCAGCACACTGTCGGTGCGCAGGTCGGCGCTGCCCCGCTCGTCGCCGCTCACGATGTCGGCGTGCACCGAGCCGGCGGCCTTGACCTGCTTGGTGATCGTGTCGACCAGTGGACCCGGATCCTCGGGCAGCGTCACCGAGCCGAACTGCGCGGTCGGCGGCACAGCGGACGAGGGCGGGTCCTGGGGAGCGGGCGACTCGCCGGAACAGCCCGTCAGGCCGAGGGCCAGGGTCAACAGGGGGAGGAGCACAGCGCGCTTCACCGCAGCCACGTTAGCCCGACCGTGTCGGCCGGGGCTTGGGCCCAGGGGCCCTGTCTGCGCCGGACCTGGGCTTTCTAGAGTCTCGGGAATGCTCGTACTGCTGGTGGGACTGCTCGGACTGGCCGCGGGATGGCTTCTCGCCCCGCTGGCCGGACGCTACATCGGGACCCTCGGCAGCCGCCGCCGGGTCGTGATCGCGGTGACGGTCGCGCTGGTGTCCGGAGCTCTGGCCTGGCGGTTCGGCCAGAACGCCGCGCTGGCGGCCTATCTGTATTTCGGTGTGGTGTGCACCCTGCTGACCTTCATCGACCTGGCGGTGCAGCGGCTGCCCGACCCCTACACCCTGCCGTCCTACGTCGTGGGGCCCGCGCTCCTCGCCGCAGTCGCACCGTTCACCACGGACGGATTCGCCAAGCTGATCTTCGGGTTGATCGGGATGGCGCTGCTCTGGCTGGTGTACGGGGCGCAGCACTTCTTCCTGCCGGACGCCATCGGCCGGGGCGACGTCAAGCTCGCGGGGGTGCTCGGGCTCTATCTCGGCTGGCTGGGTTCCGACGCCTGGGTCCTGGGGGTGCTGGCCGGCTGCCTGTTCGGCGGAGTGGTGAGCGTCGCGCTGCTGCTGCGCGGCAGGCGCGGCACCCACATCCCCTACGGGCCGTTCATGATCTCCGGGGCTCTCGCCGCCGTGCTCGCCTCCTGATTTGGGTCCCTGGACCCTTGTTGGCGCCGAACGGCGCTCCTTAGGGTCACCTGGGGACACTTTCGATGGCGACCGATGGGGTGAGGGATGCTGAGGCGGATCCGCAACTGCCCTCGGGACCAAGGCGCGGGGACGCCGATCCTGATGATCGCCATGGTGCTGGCCCTGGCGGGGGCGATGCTCCTGCTCAACCGGGTCGCCCAGGCCGGGGACATGCGGACCAGGGCGCAGACCGGCGCGGACGCCTCCGCGCTCGGCACGCTCGCACCGCTCCGTGAGAAGGCCGTCGACACCGCGTTGATGGGCATGTCGCCCGCCTTCGTCGGCTACTGGACGGTCGCCGACGACCCCGAGGTCGCGGCCGACCGCTATGCGGGCCTCAACGACGTCCGGCGGGTCGGCGCGGTCGGGCTGACCGGGCTGCTCGGCAACACCGCCAAGGTCACCGTCAACACCACCGACTGCCAGCTCAAGCGCAAGGACGAACTGACGCCCGCCGAGGCCGAGGACCTCAAGCTGGGTAAGAACCTGTGCACCGACAAAACGGGCAAAAGGGGCATTGGCCGGAATGGCAACGCCGTCGCGATCGCCAAGCTGATCGTGCCGACGTGCATCCGGGTCGGCTTCGAACTCGAGGCCCCCGGGACGCCGACCCCCGACCCCGCGCTGCTGTGCGGCCCCCGGCGCCTGC
>JBDSTJ010000523.1:0-4071 GCA_039928335.1 Streptosporangiaceae bacterium
CGGGGAACAACGACCGGTCGATCCGGTCGCCGTAGTTGGCCAGGGCCCGCTGGTTGACCGCCTCGGGATGGAAGCCGAGGAAGATCAGGTGGTGCACCGACGGGCTGAGCTGACCCTCGAGGGACCAGTCGATCGCCGACAGCTCGGCCTGCCAGTGGCGCTCGGGGTCCTGGGCCCGGGACCGCTCGGTCACCACCCCGGTCTCGGGATCGAACCGCAGGACCGTGGTCAGCGCCGGGCTCATCCCGTGGCAGTACATCCCGCGCAGTGCCGGGTCGACCGGTCGGCCGAACACGTCCAGGTCGTCCGTGCGCAGGTACATCCCGATGTCGACGCCCGGGGAGTGCTCCATCAGGACCTCGACCCCGTCGGTGTCATCGTAGCGGGCATAGAAGTGGTTCACCTCGGGGGCGATCCGGAACTCCTTGCAGCCGACCGCGATCCGGCCCGGTGCCAGGTCGTCCTTGCGGATCAGCAGCACCGGCCCGTCGGGGTCGTTGGCCACCGACCGGTCCGCGCCGAAGATCTCCGGGACGTCGATCCTGTACGCCGTGTCGGCCAGGACCAGCCAGTTCCGGGTCTGGGTGATGGTGTGGGTGGCCTGCGGCAGGGCCGCGCCGAGCACAGCCCAGCGGTGCACGTGCTTGCCGGTCCCGTCGTAGCGGATCACCGAGACCTCGCCGGTGAACACGTCCCGGCTGACGCTCCACATGCAGCCCCGCTCGGGGTCGATGACCGGGTGGGCGGTCGAGGAGATCAGCGGCAGGACCGGCTGGTCCAGCGTGGGCTTCCAGTCGTCCCGGTGGCCCACCTCGGCGACGAAGGCGAGCGTGACCGGGTCGACCTCGACCGGGCGGCCGGCGTCCCAGGTCGCGAACAGCCGGTCGCCCCAGGGCAGTGGCGCGGTGTTGGCGGCGTTGGCGCTGCCCCACGGTGAGTTCGTCCCGACCGGCCCCGGCACGAACAGGCCGGGGCGTTTGCGGCGCAGCCGCACCGACGGGGTGTCGAGCACGCGGGGCCGCCACGGGAACGTGCCGTCGGGGCCGGGCCGCAGATCCAGCCTGACCATGACGCCCTCGCCGAAGAAGGCGTGCAGCGGATGGGTCCGCTGGTCGGAGGTGCTGGCGACGAGGTGGCCCTGCAGGTCCTCAGGCCAGACGCCGCCGATCAGGGTCAGGTCCAGGTCGGCGAGCTCGCCTTTGGTGAGGATCGAACGGGGAATCGGCATCGCGGGGGCCTCCGGGAGGGACGGGTAGGGCCAATCGGGCGTCGGGCCTGCGACTACGTCGACGCCCGGGGGATTTTGTCTGGTTGCTGGCCGAACGCGTGCCGCACTGACTAACCTAGCGTTTGCTCAAACGAGAGGAGCCGCCATGACGCTGGGACCACGGCTGGGCCAGATCAACGAGCAGGACATCTCCTGGGTGACCGCCGGAGACGTCGGACTTCACCTGCTGCGGGTCGCGCCCGACGACCGGTTCAAGGCGGGCTTCCCCTTGCCCACCTCCCAGCACACCGGCACGGTCGGCCTCGGTGAGGCGACGGGCATCACCCGGCCGAGGGGAATCCTGCGATGAAGGGCTTCCCGGACGCCCACTACGCTGACGGGCACCCGCACGACCTGTACGCCTCCTTCCGTCAGGAGGAGGGCCTCACCCGACACCCGGACCTGCCGCTGTGGATCGTCAGCAGGCACGCCGACGTGCGGGCGGTCGTGACGGACCCGGCCGCGTTCCGGTCCGCCGACGGGATCCTGATCTCCGAGATCGGCGTCACCTACGACACCCCGCCGACCCTGATGCACACCGACCCGCCGGACCACACCCGCTACCGCGGCCTGGTCGCGCCCGCGTTCCGGCCGTCGGTGCTGCGCGGGCTCGAGGAGGAGATCCGGGACCGGGTAGGCCTCCTGCTCGACGCCGGACCGACCGACGTCGTCGGCGATCTGGCGGTACCGCTGCCGCTCCAGGTGATCTGCCTGATGCTCGGCATCCCCGAGGACGACTGGCCCCGGTTCTTCCGCTGGTCCGAGGCGTTCGTCCCCGGCGCGTCCACGCTGCCCGAGGACGAGCTGCTCGGGCTGCGGGTCGAGGCCGGCATGTACCTGGTGGGGGAGGCCCACGCGCGCAGGGTCACACCCGGCGCCGACGTCATCTCCCAGCTGGCCACCCTGGAGATGGACGGCGACCGGCTCACCGACGCCGAGCTGGTCATGTTCCTGATCCAGCTCCTGGTCGCCGGCAACGAGACCACCCGGCACTCCATCTCCGGTGGGCTGGTCGCGCTCGCCGCCCACCCCGACCAGTGGCAACTGCTGCGGTCCCGGCCCGACCTGGTGCCGCACGCGGTCGAGGAGATCCTGCGCTTCACCTCGCCGGTCGTGTACTTCCTGCGGACCGCGACGGCGGACTGCACCCTGGCGGGAACGCCGGTGGCGGCGGGGGACCGGCTCATGGTCCTGTACGGGGCGGCCGGCCACGACCCCGACGCCTTCGGGCCGACCGCCGGAGAGTTCGACGTCACCAGGGACTCCGACGCCCTGAACCTCGCGTTCGGCTTCGGGCCGCACTTCTGCCTCGGCGCGACCTTGGCCCGGATGGAGATCCGGGTGGTTCTGGAGGAGATGCTGAACCGCTTCTCGACCCTCGAACCGGCAGGCCCGGCCACCTACAACGGCTCCGCTGTGGTCACCGGCCTGCGCACCGCTCCGCTCACACTCCGCCGCTGACCCCACCGGCAGGATCGTCCGGCGCTGCGGGGTCAGCGGATCCGCGGGGGGTCAGAGGATCCGCTGGGCTCGGGCGGCGACGAGCCAGTCGGGGAACTCCGCGACGAGCCGGGCGTAGAGGTCGGTGTCGGCGATGGACCGGGGGTCCATCCCGGCGGCCAGGAACCCGGCGTTGTCGACGGAGCGTTTGCGGGGGACCGGCAGGTCGTCGAGTTTGCGGAGGAACGTGAACTCATCGTCGCCGAATCCCACGAACTGCCAGAACAGCGGCAGAGCGGAGGCCTCGCAGAGGAGTCTCTCCGTGGCCGTGCGGGAGTCCGGCGAGCCGTCGGTCTGGAAGATGACGAAGGCGGGATCGGTCGCTCCGGACGCCTGGTAGTGCTCGATCACCCGGGTCATCGCCCCGGTGTAGTTGGTGGTGCCCATGTGGCCGAGGCGCTCGTGCTCGCGGTCGATCCGTCCCAGGTAGTCGGTCAGGCCGACCTCGATCGGCTCGTGCGCCTCGGTGCTGAAGAACACCACGGGCACGACCCCGTCGTCGTCGAGGTTGGCCGCCAGGCCCAGCGCCTGCTCGGCCAGGTGCTGGACGGTCCCGTCCTTGTAGTACCGGCGCATCGAACCCGACCGGTCGAGCACGAGGTACACAGCGGCCCGCTGCCCGGCCAGCCCATGCTTGTCGAGGCTGACCCGGGCGGTCTTGACGAGATCGACGAGCCCGGGTGCCACGGATCGGACTGTGCTGAGGTCAATGGCCATGCGCCGGAGTCTGGCAGAGCCCTGCGCCCGCCGTACCCGAATCCACCCGGACTGGTCGCGGACGGGTCAGCGGATGATTGTGAGGACCAGGCCGAGGAGGGGAGTGGTGGCGAGCAGGACGGCGATGAGGGCGGCGGCGGCGCGACTGACCCGCACGGAGATCGCCAGGGCCGCCGCGCCGAGGATGCACGCGGCGGCGACGATGGCGAAACCGACCAGGTCCTCGGGCATGGAACCCAGAGTAGTGGCCCGGGTGCCGAACGTGATGGTCAGTTCAGGTAGGTGATCTCGTATTTGCCCTCGGCGACGTGCCGGCGCAGAGTCACTTTGGAGAACTTGCCGACGCTGGTCTTGGGCACCTCGGCGACGAAGGTCCACCGCTCGGGCAGTTGCCACTTGGCGATGTGCCCGGCCAGGTGGAGGCGCAGTTCCTCGAAGGTGACGGTGTGGCCGTCGCGGACCACGACGGTGGCCAGGGGGCGTTCGCCCCACGTGTCGTCGGAGACGCCGATGACGGCGGCCTCGGCGACGGCGGGGTGGCCCATGAGGAGGTTCTCCAGTTCGACCGAGGAGATCCACTCACCGCC
>JBDSTJ010000524.1:0-4007 GCA_039928335.1 Streptosporangiaceae bacterium
TGCTCATGATCGCCTTCCCCGCTCCACTGACCTGAATATGCAGGTCATCCTACGTGGCGGATCGCGGCGGCCTCAGTCCCACCTGGGGTCGGACGCTCTGCCCGTGCCGGCCGTCAGGCGCCGGCGAACGCGGGCCAGGGGCCGCTGCCGGTCATGTCGAGCCGGCGGCGGGCCTGGTCGAGGTCGTCGTGGAGCGCGAGGACCTCGCTGAGGCCGGCGATGCCGAGCAGGGTGGCGAACGGGCCGGACGGTGCGACCCAGGCGAGCGGCAGGCCTCGGTCGACGGCCTGGCTGTGGGCGGCGGCCATGATGGCCAGGACCAGGCTGTCGCCGAACTCCAGCCGGGACAGGTCGATGATCGCGCCCCTGCGGTTCGCGGCGGCGATGGCGGACGCGAGCGCCGCGCTCACCCGGTCGCCGTCCGCGTGCTCGATCTCGCCCACCACGGTGATCAGGGTGAACCGCTCCACCCGGGAACTACCGATCCGCCATGTCGTCACGGGACACAATCTACCCGTCTGACCTGGGTGAACCTGACCCTGCCCCGTGCAGGGTGATCAGGGTGATCTCGCTGGGAGCGAAGATCCGGAACGGCGGGCCCCAGAAACCCGTGCCCCGGCTGGTGTAGAGCTGGGTCCGCTCGGTGCGGCGCTGCAGCCCCGCCACGGCCGGCTGGTCCAGGCGCACCAGGTAGTTGAACGGCCACATCTGACCGCCGTGGGTGTGCCCCGAGATCTGCAGGTCGACGCCGGCCGCCTCGGCCTGGCCGATCTGCTTGGGCTGGTGGGCCAGTAGCAGCACCGGCAGTGACGGGTCCACGCCGGTCAGGGCCGTGCCCAGGTCGGCCCGGTGGCCGGGGTGCCCGGAGTGGTGGGCGGTCGCGTCGTCGATCCCGGCGAGCACGAGCCGGTCACCGCCGCGTTCCACGACGACATGGTGGTTGCGCAGCGGCTCCCAGCCGAGCCGGCTCATGTGCTCGAGCCAGCCCAGGGGATCCCGGTAGTACTCGTGGTTACCCGTCACGTACACCCGTGCCAGCGTGGCTTTGATCGCTTCCAGCGGCGCGGCCTGCTCCCTGCGGGCCTCGACGGTCCCGTCGGCGATGTCCCCGGTGTGGCAGACGATCTCGGCGCCGAGCCCGTTGACGGCCTCGGTGACCTTAGCCGACCACCTCGCCCGGTCGATCGGCCCGTAGTGGGTGTCGGTCAGCAACACCACCCGGACACCCTCCAGGCCGGCCCCGAGCCGGGGCAACGTGATCCGCACCTTCTTGATCCGCGGCACCCGCATCGCCTCGAAGTACCCCCAGGCCAGGAGGACCACGGACACCGAGAGCACGCTGCCGGCGGCGATCCGCGCGGGCTGGCCGACCCCGGCGGCCGACAGGACGAGCCGCAGCACGTTCCCGATCAGCGACCAGGCGAACAGGACCCACGCGACGCCCAGCAGGACGTCGCCGGCGCGGGAGGCCCCGTCGTGTCCCCGGCCATGGCCCACGAACATCAGGGCGGGCAGCCCGAGGAGCGCGGCCCCGAACGCCGCGGAGCCGAACACGGTGACCGGCGCGGGCCAGCCACCGGCCGCCACCAGGGTCCACCAGGGCACGCCGAACAGCAGCCCAAGGACGACCACCAGGGTCCCGGTCATCAGCACCGGCCGCAGGAGGTCGGGCCTGGCCGCTTCGCTGACTGTCATGGAGGAAGCCTCTCCGTTGTGGACGCGCTGACAACGAATCATCTCTCCCGTGCGTTCCGGATCTCAGCTGCCTGCCGCGATGTGACGGAGTCGACCGAACTCCGGCGGTCCCGCTGGGCGTCTCAAGGGTGGACCATGGAAGCACGAGAGGGGCTGGCTATGCGGCGGAGCATCGGACGTACGGGGGTGCTGCTGGTCTCGGCCATGGTGCTTGCGAGCGGGTGTCAGGGCGGAAGCGGCGGCGGTGACCAGGGTGGGGGCGGCCCGAAGCCCAAGGCGCTGACGGTGGTACCGGCAGACGGGACCGGGCAGGTGCGCCCGGACGAGCCGGTCGTGGTGACGGCCGCGGGGGAGAAGATCAGCGACGTCAGGGTAACGGCTGCCGGGAAGCAGGCCGAGGGAAAGCTCAGCGCCGACGGTAGGAGCTGGCGGACCCGGTGGACGCTCACGCCCGGGACGAAGTACCAGGTCACCGCGAGCACCGACAAGGGCACCACGGTCACGAGCAGCTTCACCACGCTCAAGCCCGCCCGGACGATCAACGTCGCGGCCGCCGGGCCCGAGGACGGCGGGAAGGCCGGGGTGGGCATGCCGATCATCCTGAACTTCAACGCCCCGGTGTACAACCAGGCCGAGGTCGAGAAGGCGCTCGAGGTCAAACTGTCCCAGCAGGTCGAGGGCGGCTGGCGCTGGATGTCCCGGCAGCAGGTCGTCTACCGGCCGCGCACCTACTGGCCCACCGGGCAGAAGGTGGAGCTGATCGCCCACCTGGCCGGGGTGCGGCCCGCCAAGGACACCTATCTCACCCGGGACCTGACGTACGGTTTCACCGTCGGGGACTCGGTCATCAGCACCGTCGACACCAGAACCCACACCATGACGGTGCGCCGCAACGGCAAGGTCGTCAAGAAGCTGCCGATCAGCGCGGGCCGGGCCACCAAGCGGGCCTACACCACCACCAACGGCGTCCACCTGACGATGGAGAAGGCCGCGACCGTCGTCGCGGACTCCGCCACGGTGGGGATCCCCAAGGGGAGTGCGGAGTACTACCGGCTGGACCTCAAGTGGGCGGTGCGGATCTCCAACAGCGGTGAGTACGTGCACGCCGCGCCGTGGTCGGTCGGCTCCCAGGGCAATGCCAACGTCAGCCACGGCTGCGTCAACGCCAGCACTGACAACGCCAAGTGGTTCTACGACAACAGCGTGCCCGGAAACGTCGTGATCGTCACCGGCACCGACCGGGAGCTGGAGGGCGGCAACGGCTGGGGCTACTGGCAGCTGTCCTGGACCAGGTGGATGGACGGCAGCGCCCTCGACCAGTCCGATGCCCCGTCGACTCCGGCCCCCGCTACCGGCTGAACCGATAGCGACGACTAGGTGACCGGCGATTATCTGGCCAGGTAGTCGGCCTGACCGAACATATTTCGGCATCGCATCACCGCGAGTGTCCCGGTGTTCACTGCGGTGACTCTATTGCTGCGCTGAACAGGCATTTCTTAAATAAGAGACCGTTCCAACCAATGAGACGACCGGTCCGACCAGATATTGACGCACATGAACTTCTTGTGTTGTTCGCAATTCTTACGTAATCTACTCGACGGTAGCCTTGATCACTATCTCCACGAAAGGACTTCCTCAACAACGGGGGCTTGAAAAGTCATGTCCATTCGCAATGCCAAATAGGCACCCCCACCCTGGAAGAGGAGACAGCAATGCGCAAGAGCTCAGCGGCATGCCTGGTGGCCGCCGCGACGGCGGCGACCGTCGTCGGCATCGGCACCCCGGCCTTCGCGGCCACCTGGACCGTCACTCCCGGCGGACCGGTCACCGGAACCGCCGGAACCACGACGCTGAAGGACACCAAGACCGGGGCGACGCTCACCTGCGCCTCGTCGACGACGAACGCGACCGTCCGGGGCGGCACCGGCCTGTCCGGGACCGCGATCGCCACGGTGACCTCGGCCAGTTTCAACACCTGCAAGGGCCCCCTGGGCATCAACTTCAATGTGACGACCGCCAATGTGGCGTACCAGCTCAATGCCGTCTCCTACGCGGGCGGCGTCACCAGCGGCACGCTCGACAACATCACCGCGACCCTCAGCGGGCCGCTCTGCTCGGCCTCGGTCGGCGGCGCCACCGCCTCCAGCGCCGGCTCGGTGACCGGCACCTACAGCAACAGCACCCACAAGCTGGCGGTCAGCGGCGGCAACCTGCACGTCTGGAACGTGTCCGGCTGCTTCGGCCTGCTCAAGACCGGCGACCCGGTGTCGTACATCGCCAGCTACACGCTGTCGCCCGCCCTGACCATCACG
>JBDSTJ010000525.1:0-19010 GCA_039928335.1 Streptosporangiaceae bacterium
GGGTCAGGGCAACTATGCTGCTGCGAACGCTTTCTGTGACGCCCTCGCGTGGCACCGGACCGCGTTGGGCCTGCCCGCCGTGTCGGTGGGCTGGGGCCTGTGGGCCACCGCGAGCGGCATGACCGGACGGCTCACCGAGTCGGAGATCGCCCGGATGGCCCGATCCGGCGTCCGCGCGCTCCCCGACGACAAGGCCCTGGCCCTGCTGGACGCGGCGGTTCATCATGGTGCTCCGCACCTGCTGGCCGTGGACCTGAACGCGCGGGCGCTTTCCGCCGAGACCGTCCCCGCGGCACTACGTTCGCTGGCCGCAGGCGGAACCCGCACCCGGCGTACGGCCGCGACCGGCGGGCAGCCGGACGACTGGGCGTCCCGGCTCGCAGGCCGGTCCGCCGCCGACCAGCACCGCCTCCTGCTCGGCCTGGTCCGCGGACACGTCGCCACCGTGCTCGGCCACGACGACGCCCAGGCGGTACCGGCGGAGGCCTCGTTCAAGGAGCTCGGCTTCGATTCGCTGACCGCAGTCGAACTGCGCAACCGGCTGGCCGCCGCCACCGGGTTGCGCCTGCCACCTGCGCTGATCTTCGACTATCCGCAGGCAGGGATCCTCGCCGGTCACCTGCTGGAACAGCTCGCACCCACCGGTGCGGGCACCGAGGAGCCCTCCATCGCACCGGTCCTCGACGAGCTCGCCCGGTTCGAGAGCACGCTGAAGACCGTGGTGCTCCCGGCCGGCGACTCCCACACGGTCACGGCCCGGCTCGAGAGCCTGCTGGCCGCCTGGAAGGCGGCCCAGACCCCGGCGGAAGACCGCAGCACGGCGCAGCGGCTGGAGGCCGCCTCCGCCGATCAGGTCCTTGCTTTCATCGACAACGAACTGGGCGTGTCCTGATGGCCACCGAAGAGCAGCTGGTCGACTACCTCAAGCGGGTCACCGCCGACCTGCACGACACCCGGGCGCGCCTGCGCCAGGCCGAGGAGCGGTCACAGGAACCCGTGGCCATCGTCGCGATGGCCTGCCGTTTCCCCGGCGGGGTCGACTCTCCCGAAGCGCTGTGGGACCTGGTCGACTCCGGCGTGGACGCCATCGGCGAGTTCCCTGCCGACCGTGGCTGGGACCTCGACGCCCTCTACCACCCCGACCCGGATCATCCCGGCACCACCTACACCCGCAGGGGCGGCTTCCTCGACGCGGCAGACCGGTTCGACGCCGGGTTCTTCGGGATCAGCCCGCGCGAGGTCGTGGCGACCAGCCCCCAGCAACGGCTGCTGCTGGAAACCGCCTGGGAGGCGTTCGAGCGGGCCGGCATCGACCCGGCAACGCTGCGGGGCTCGCGCACGGGCGTCTACGCCGGGACGGCCACCACCGGCGCCACGCCCCAGAGCGGCACTTCCAGCGAGGCATCCGAGGGTTATGCCGGGAACGCCCCGAGCCTGCTGTCCGGTCGGGTGTCCTACACGTTCGGCCTCGAAGGCCCGGCGGTGACGGTGGAGACCGCGTGTTCGTCGGCGCTGGTCGCGATGCATCTGGCGTGCCAGGCCCTGCGGCAGGAGGAGTGCACTCTCGCCGTGGCCGGCGGGGTCACGGTGATGGCCACCCCGGAGGTGTTCACCGGTTTCTCCCGGCAGCGCGGGTTGTCGCCCGACGGCCGGTGCAAGGCCTTCGCGGCGGACGCCGACGGCACCGGCTGGGGCGAGGGCGTCGGCGTGGTGGTCCTGGAGCGCCTGTCGGACGCCCGGCGAAACGGCCGCCGGGTCCTCGCGGTGATCCGCGGTTCGGCGGTCAACCAGGACGGTGCCAGCAACGGCTTCGCCGCCCCCCACGGACCTTCGCAGCAACGGGTCATCCGCCAGGCCCTGGCAGGGGCCGGGCTAGCCGCGGCCGAGGTCGACGCGGTCGAGGCGCACGGCACCGGAACCGCCCTCGGCGACCCCATCGAGGCCGACGCACTCCTTGCCGCCTACGGGCGGAACCGGCCCGAGGACCGGCCGTTGTGGCTCGGGTCGGTCAAGTCCAACATCGGGCACACCCAGGGCGCGGCCGGCGTCGCCGGCGTCATCAAGATGGTCATGGCGATGCGGCACGGAGTTCTCCCCGCCTCCCTGCACCTCGCAGAGCCGACCCCGCATGTCGACTGGGACAGCGGTGCGGTCAGCCTGCTCACCGAAGCCGTGGCGTGGCCCGAGACCGGCCGGCCACGCCGGGCCGGGGTGTCCTCGTTCGGCATCTCGGGCACGAACGCCCACCTCATTCTCGAACAGGCCCCCGAGCCCGTGGCCGACCCCGGGCAGCCCGCACCGGCCGGCGTCGTGCCGTGGGCGCTGTCGGCACGGACCGGACCGGCGCTGCGTGCCCAGGCGCGGGCGCTCGCCGAGCGGGTCGAGGCCCGGCCGGCGGACACGGTCGCTGAGGTCGGCTGGTCGCTGGCCACGACCCGCTCGGCGTTGGAGTACCGCGCGGCCGTGGTCGGCGCGGACCGGGAGGAGCTCCTGGCGGGGCTCCGGGCGCTGGCGGCCGACGGCACGCATCCGGCGATCGTCGGCCCCGAGCGGGTGGCGGGATCCGGCGGTGCGGGCCCGGTGCTGGTCTTCCCCGGCCAGGGGTCGCAGTGGGTCGGGATGGGCTCGGAACTGCTGGACTCCTCACCGGTGTTCGCGGCCCGGATGGCCGAGTGCGAGGACGCCCTCGCCCCCCATGTGGACTGGTCTCTCACCGGGATCCTGCGGGGCGACGGCAGCGAACTGGGCCGGGTCGAGGTGATCCAGCCTGTGCTGTGGGCGACCATGGTGTCGCTGGCGGCGGTCTGGGCCTCCTACGGTGTCACCCCTGCCGCGGTCGTCGGGCACAGCCAGGGCGAGATCGCCGCCGCGTGCGTCGCGGGTGCTCTGTCGCTGGCGGACGCCGCCCGGGTGGTGGCCGTCCGCAGCCAGGCGCTGCGCCGGCTGTCCGGCGGCGGGGCGATGGCCTCCCTGGGAGTCGGCGCGGACGAGGCCGGGAAACTCCTGGCCGGGCTGACCTCGGAAGCCGTGATCGCCGCGGTGAACGGTCCGGCCTCGACCGTGGTGTCGGGCCCCCCGGCCGCGGTGGCCGCCGTGGCGGCCAGGTGCGCGGAGACCGGCGGTCGAGCCCGGATGATCGACGTCGACTACGCCTCGCACGGCCCCCAGGTCGACGAGATCGTCGGCGAACTGACCGAGAGGCTGGCCGGGGTAGGGCCGGTGGCCACCGACACCGGTTTCTACTCCACAGTGACGGGCGGGCAGGCCGACACCACCGGCCTGGACACCGGCTACTGGGTGACGAACCTGCGCAGCCCGGTGCGGTTCGCCGACGCGATCGAGGCGCTGCTGGCCGACGGGCACCGGGTGTTCGTCGAGGTCAGCCCGCATCCGGTCCTGACCATCGGTATGCAGGAGACCTTCGAGGCTGCCGAGGTCGACGCGGTCGCCTTCGGCACGCTGCGCCGCGACCACGGCGGCCGGGAACAGCTCGCCCGTGCGGTGGCCCAGGCGTTCACGGCGGGCCTCGCGCCGGACTGGCCGGCCTGGTTCCCCGGCACGCCCCGCGTGGTGGAGCTGCCGACCTATGCGTTCCAGCGGCAGCGGTACTGGCCCGAGACCGGCACCGGCCACGGCGGCGACCCGAGCGGCCTGGGGCTGACCTCCATGGGGCACCCGATCCTCGGCGCCGCGGTCGAACTCGCCGAGGGCGACGTCCTGCTGCTGACCGGACGGCTCACGGCCACCGGCCTGCTCGCCGACCACCAGGTCCAGGGCAAGGCCCTGGTTCCGGGGGCCGCGCTGGTGGAGTGGGCGTTGCGAGCCGCCGACGAGGTCGGGTGCGCCGGGGTGGACGAACTGGTCCTGCAGGCCCCGCTGCTGCTCCCGCCGTCCGGCGGCGTACGCGTCCAGGTCGTGGTCCGCGCTCCCGCAGACGACGGGCGACGCGAAGTACGGGTCTACTCGCGCCCCGACCTCGATGACCTGCCCTGGACGTGTCATGCGGAGGGCGTGCTGGGCGTCGGCCCGCAGGAGCCAGGGTTGGGCCTTGACGGTGCGTGGCCGCCTGCCGGAGCGCAGCCGGTGGACGTCAGTGAGTTCTATGCGAGGGCCGCCGCCGACGGTTACGGCTATGGGCCCGCCTTCCGGGGACTGGCTGCCGCCTGGCGGCACGGTGCGGACATCCTGGCCGAAGTGGTGCTGCCGGAGGCGGCCGGAACCCCGGCCGGGTTCGGGGTCCACCCGGCGCTGCTCGACGCCGCACTGCACCCGGCGCTGCTGATGGCGGAGGACGGTGGGATGCGGCTGCCGTTCGCCTGGAGCGGGGTCTCGCTCCGGGCGGCGGACGCGACCAGACTTCGGGTTCGGCTGACGCCCCATGATCAGGGTGTACGGGTCGTGGCGGCGGACGCGGCGGGCGCACCTGTGCTCAGCGCGGACGCGGTCGCCATGCGGCCGGTCGACCTCGGCGGACTGCCCGTCTCGGACGGGTTGTACCTCCTGGACTGGACACCGCTGCCCGGCGAGCGGACCGAAGGCGGAGACGACTGGGCGGTCCTGGGCTCGGGCCTCGACGCCGTCGGCCTGACCCGCCATCGGGATCTCGACGCGATCGAGACCGCCCCTCCGGTGGTGCTCAGCGCCGTCCTCAGCGCCGGGGACGCACTGGGGACGGTCAAGGAGGCCCTCGCGTTGGTGCAGGGGTGGCTGGCGGAGCCGCGCCTTGCCGACTCCCGGCTCGCTCTGGTGACCACGCGGGCCGTCGCCGTGGACGACCCGGACCCGGCGGGCGCAGGTGTGTGGGGCCTGGTCCGCAGCGCCCAGGCCGAGCACCCGGACCGATTCGTCCTGGTCGACCTCGAGGCCGGATCCGACGACCCGCTTGAGGCGGTCCGGAAGGCGATCGAGAACGACGAACCCCAGGTAGCGGTCCGGTCCGAGCAGGTACTGGTGCCCCGCCTGATCCGTGCCACCGCGGATTCCGAGCCCGTCGCGCTCGACCCCGACGGCGCGGTCCTCATCACCGGAGGGACGGGCCTGCTGGGCGGGCTGGTCGCCGAGCACCTGGTGCGTTCGTGGGACGTCCGCAACCTGGTGCTGGTGAGCCGCCGCGGCCCGGACGCACCCGGGGCCGACGAACTCCTCACCCGGCTTCGTGAGCTGGGCGCGGACGTCCACGTGGTCGCCGCCGACGTCAGCGACGCGACGGCCGTCGCCGACCTCGTGGCCGCGCACCGGCTGACCGGTGTGATCCACGCCGCCGGGATCCTCGACGACGCCGTGGTCACCGCGCTGTCCCCGGAACAACTGGAGAAGGTGTGGG
The DNA here is from genome assembly GCA_039928335.1 of Streptosporangiaceae bacterium. GTDB lineage: Bacteria > Actinomycetota > Actinomycetes > Streptosporangiales > Streptosporangiaceae > Actinocorallia. The sequence goes on from JBDSTJ010000525.1 coordinate 5,324, forward strand.
CCGCCAAGGCCACCGCAGCGGCCCACCTGCACGCGGCGACGGCAGAGCTGCCGCTGGCCATGTTCCTGACGTTCACCTCGGCCGCCGGGGTGGTGGGGAACCCGGGCCAGGCCGGGTACGCGGCAGCCAGCGCCGTGGTCGACGCGCTGACGGCCACCCGCCGCGCCGCGGGCCTGGCCGGGGCGTCCCTCGCGTGGGGACTGTGGGCCGAGGCGAGCGAGATGACCGGGCACCTCGACCACACGGACGTGGCCCGGCTGCGGGCCGGCGGGATGCGGCCGCTGTCCGCCGAGCGCGGGCTGGCCCTGCTGGACACCGCGCGTCGGCTGAACGGGCCGCTCTTGGTCGCGGCCGACCTCGAGGTGTCCCGGCTGCCGGAGACCGGGTTGCCGTCGGTCCTGCGCGCACTGGCCGGCCGGGTCAGGCGGCGGACGGCCGACGGCGGCGCGCAGGGCACCGCGCTGATCACCCGGCTGGCGGGCCTGGACGCCACCGGCCGGTCGGACGCGGTGCTCGAGGTGGTGTCGGCGTGCGTGGCCGGGGTGCTGGGCCACCGCTCGGCCGCCGAAGTACGGGCCCGCGCGACGTTCAAGGATCTGGGCTTCGACTCGCTGACGGCGGTGGAGCTGCGCAACCGGCTGGCCGCCCGGTCGGGGCTGCGGCTGCCCGCGACGCTCGTGTTCGACCATCCGACGCCGCAGGCCCTGGCCGACTACCTGCTCGGCCGGCTGACCGGCGGGACCACCGCGCCCCGGCAGGTGGTCGCGACGGCGGACTCCGCGGAGCCGATCGCGATCGTGGCGATGGCCTGCCGGTACCCCGGCGAGGTCGAGTCGGCCGAGGGCCTGTGGGAGCTGGTGGCGGACGGCCGCGACGCGGTCGGCGGACTTCCCGCCGACCGGGGCTGGGACCTGGCGGGACTGTTCCATCCCGACCCCGACCACGCGGGGACGAGCTACGCCCGGGAGGGCGGATTCGTCCACGACGCGGACCGGTTCGACGCCGGGTTCTTCGGGATCAGCCCGCGTGAGGCTTTGGTGATGGATCCGCAGCAGCGTTTGTTGTTGGAGGTTTCTTGGGAGCTTTTGGAGGTGGCTGGGATTGATCCGTTGTTGTTGAGGGGGAGTCGGACTGGGGTGTATGCGGGGGTGATGTATCACGATTATGCGGTGGGGGCTGTGGTGGGGGATGCGCGGTTGGAGGCGTATGGGTTGTTGGCGGGGTCGGGGAGTGTGGTGTCGGGGCGGGTGGCGTATTCGTTGGGGTTGGAGGGTCCGGCGGTGACGGTGGATACGGCGTGTTCGTCGTCGTTGGTGGCGTTGCATTTGGCGGGTCAGGCGTTGCGGGCGGGGGAGTGTGATTTGGCGTTGGCGGGTGGGGTGACGGTGATGGCGACGCCTGATGTGTTTCGGGGGTTTTCGCGTAATCGGGGGTTGGCGGTTGATGGGCGGTGTAAGGCGTTTGCGGGTGCTGCTGATGGTACGGGGTGGGGTGAGGGTGTCGGGTTGGTGTTGTTGGAGCGGTTGTCTGATGCTCGTCGTCATGGTCGTCGGGTGTTGGCGGTGGTGCGTGGTTCGGCGGTTAATCAGGATGGTGCGAGTAATGGGTTGACTGCGCCGAATGGTCCGTCGCAGGAGCGGGTGATCAGGCAGGCGTTGGTGAACGCGGGTCTTGATGCGGTTGATGTGGATGTGGTGGAGGGTCATGGGACTGGGACGGTGTTGGGTGATCCGATTGAGGCTCAGGCGTTGTTGGCGACGTATGGGCAGGGTCGGGTTCGGCCGTTGTGGTTGGGGTCGGTGAAGTCGAATATTGGTCATACGCAGGCTGCTGCGGGGGTGGCGGGTGTGATCAAGATGGTGAAGGCGATGGAGCATGGGGTGTTGCCTGCGTCGTTGCATATTGATGTGCCGTCGCCGCATGTGGATTGGGAGAGTGGTCGGGTTCGGTTGTTGTCGGAGTCGGTGCCGTGGTCGGGTGAGCGTCCGCGTCGGGCGGGGGTGTCGTCCTTCGGCGCCTCCGGGACCAATGCCCATGTGATCCTCGAACAAGGCCCTGAACTGCCCGTGCCCGCCGAGCCCGCCGAGCCCGGTGGCGTGATCCCCTGGGTGGTGTCGGCCCCGAACCGGCCGGCCCTGCGGGCACAGGCCGAGGCCCTCGCGGCCCGGGGGGCCCTTCCGGCGGCCGACGTGGGATGGTCGCTGGCCACGACCCGTACCGTCTTCGACCACCGGGCGGTGGTCGTCGGCAGGACCCGGGACGAACTGCTGGCAGGCTTGACGGCACTCGCCCAGGACGAGGCCCACCCGGGCCTCACCACCGGGGTGAGCGAACGGCCGGGGCCGGGCCCGGTCCTGGTGTTCCCGGGCCAGGGCTCGCAGTGGGTCGGCATGGGTGCCGAGCTGCTGGAGTCCGCACCGGTCTTCGCCGCGCGGATCGCGGAGTGTGAAGCGGCGTTGAGCCCCTACGTGGACTGGTCGTTGACCGAGGTCCTGCGGGGTGACGGAGCCGAGTTGGGCCGGGTGGACGTGGTCCAGCCGGTGCTGTGGGCGGTCATGGTGTCCCTCGCTGCGATGTGGGCGAGCCATGGAGTGGTGCCGGCAGCGGTGGTGGGCCACTCGCAGGGTGAGATCGCCGCTGCCTGCGTGGCGGGCGCTCTGTCCCTGGCCGACGCGGCGAAGATCGTCGCGTTGCGGAGTGGTGCGTTGCGCAGGCTCGCCGGTGGTGGGGCGATGGCCGCACTGGGCGTCGGCCCGGAGCAGGCCTGCCGGCTCCTGACCGACCAGGTGGTGATCGCGGCGGTCAACGGGCCGGACTCGGTGGTCGTTTCGGGGCCTCCCGGCCAGGTCGCCACCGTCGTGGCCAGGGCCGAGGAGGAGGACCTGCGGGCCCGCCTCATCGACGTGGACTACGCCTCGCACGGCCCGCAGATCGACGAGATCACCGACGAGCTGACCGAGATCCTCGCCGACATCCGACCCCGCACAGGGGGCGTGGCGTTCTACTCCACGGTGACCGCGGCCAAGACCGACCAGCCCCTCGACACGGCCTACTGGGTGACCAACCTCCGGCAGCCCGTACGGTTCGCCGACACGCTCCGGGCGCTACTCGAAGACGGCCACCGGGTCTTCATCGAGGCGAGCCCGCATCCCGTCCTCACGCTCGGGATGCAGGAGACCTTCGAGGAGGCCCGGACCGACGCGGTCACCGTGCCGACCCTGCGCCGCGACCACGGCGACCGGGCGCAGGTCGCCGTCGCGCTGGCCCAGGCCTTCACCGCCGGGGCGGCCGTGGACTGGCGGACCTGGTTCCCCGCCGACCCCGCCCCGAACGTGGTCGACCTGCCCACCTATGCGTTCCAGCGCGAGCGTTACTGGCTGGCGGCCGGGACCGGAGACGTGGGTTCCGTCGGGTTGCAGCGGATGACGCACCCCCACCTTCCCGCCGCAGTGAGCCTGGCCGACGGTGGGCTGCTGCTGACCGGCCGGATCTCGGCCCGGGGCTGGCCGGCCGACCACCAGGTCCTGGGCAGCGCGCTGATGCCGGGCACCGCACTGGTCGAGTGGGCGTTGCGGGCCGCCGACGAAGTGGGCTGCTCCGGGGTGGAGGAACTGACCCTGCAGACCCCGATGGTCCTTCCGGCGACAGGCAACCTGCAGGTCCAGGTCGTGATCGGCGCGGCCGAGGCCGACGGGCGACGTGACCTCGCCGTGCATTCCCGGCCCGAGCATGACGGCGGCCCCGGGCCGTGGGTCTGCCATGCGACAGGGGCCCTCAGCGCCGAGGCCGCCGTTCCGTCGCAACGTCTGGACGGTACCTGGCCGCCCGCAGGCGCGCAGCCGGTGGCCGTCGATGGCTTCTACGCCCGGGCCGCGTCGGCGGGGTACGGATACGGCCCGGCGTTCCAGGGGCTGAACGCGGTCTGGCGCGACGGCCCCGACCTGCTCGCCGAGGTCACCCTCCCGGAACCGGCGGGAGAACCGGACGGATTCGGCGTGCACCCTGCTCTGCTCGACGCCGCGCTCCACCCGGCGCTGCTCGACAGCGGGCCGCAGGAGGCGGGCGGGCAGATTCTGCTGCCGTTCAGCTGGACCGGTGTGTCCCTGTGGGCAGGGGGAGCCACCGCCGTGCGGGTCAGGCTGACCCCCGAAGGCGAGGGCTTGCGGGTCCTGGTGGCCGATGCCGCAGGCGCTCCGGTGCTGAGCGCCGAATCGGTGGTGATGCGGGCCGCGGACCCCGCTCAACTGCAGGCCACGACCGAGACGGACGGCCTGTTCACCGTGGACTGGGTACCGGTCCCCGCCTCGGGCGACGGAGCGGCCGACGAGTGGGCCGTACTGGGAGCATGTGCCGCTGCGCCGGGCCTGGAGCGCTATCCGGATCTGGCGGCGCTGTCCGCTGGCGAGACCGTGCCGCCGGTGGTCCTGGCCGCTGTCACCTCCACCGGCCTGCAGGCCGCCGAACACGCACTGACCCTGCTCCAGGGCTGGTTGGCCGAACCCCGCCTGGCCGACGCCACTCTGGTGGTGGTCACCCGGGGGGCGGTCCCCGCCGGTGATGTCCGGCTCGACCTGGCCGGGACCGGCGTGTGGGGGATGGTCCGCAGCGCGCAGTCGGAGAATCCGGGACGATTCGTCCTGCTCGATCTCGTGGGTGACGCCGACGACGCGGTCGAAGCCGTCCAGCGGGCGCTGGCGGCGGACGAGCCGCAGGTGGCCGTGCGATCGGGGCAGGTGTTGGCGCCCCGGCTGGTTCCCGTTCGGGCGGGTACGGCACTGGCGGTGCCGACCGGGCCGCACGCCTGGTGCCTGGACACCGTGGGCACCGCGACCCTGGAGAACCTGCGGGCGGTGCCGTGTCCGGAGGTGTTGGGGTTGTTGGGGTGGGGGGAGGTGCGGTTGGCGGTGCATGCGGCTGGGGTTAATTTTCGGGATGTGTTGGTGGGTTTGGGGATGGTTCCTGGTCAGGTTGGTTTGGGTGGTGAGGGTGCGGGGGTGGTGGTGGAGGTTGGTTCTGGGGTGGTGGGGTTGTCGGTGGGTGATCGGGTGATGGGTGTGTTTGGTGGGGCGTTTGGTCCGTGGGCGGTGGCGGATGCGCGGATGTTGGTGCGGGTTCCTGTGGGTTGGGGGATGCGTGAGGCGGCGGCGGTGCCGATTGTGTTTTTGACGGCTTGGTATGGGTTGGTGGTTTTGGGGGGTGTGCGGGCTGGGGAGAGGGTTTTGGTTCATGCGGCTACGGGTGGGGTGGGGATGGCGGCGGTGCAGATCGCGCGTTATCTGGGTGCGGAGGTGTATGCGACGGCGAGTCCCGGTAAGCATGGGGTGTTGGCGGCGATGGGTGTTGATGGGGAGCATCGTGCTTCGTCGCGTGATGTGGGTTTTGAGTCGGTTTTTCCGCGGGTGGATGTGGTTCTCAACTGCCTGAGTGGTGAGTTTGTGGATGCGTCGTTGCGGTTGTTGGGGCCTGGTGGTCGGTTGTTGGAGATGGGTAAGACCGATGTTCGGGATCCGGGGGAGGTTGCTGCTGCTCACGTGGGTGTGAGTTATCGGGTGTTTGACCTGGTCACGGGTGCGGGGCCTGAGTTGATCGGGAGGATGTTGGCCACTCTCAGTGAGTTGTTCGTGGGGGGGTCGTTGGTGGGGTTGCCGGTTCGGGCGTGGCCGTTGTCGCGGGCGCGGGAGGCGTTGCGGTTTCTGGGTCAGGCTCGTCACACGGGCAAGTTGGTGTTGGATGTTCCGGCTCCGTTGGATCGGGACGGGACTGTGTTGATCACGGGTGGTACGGGGACTTTGGGTGGGATTGTCGCGGAGCATGTGGTGCGTGTGTGGGGGGTGAGGCGTGTGGTGTTGGTCAGTCGGAGTGGTGATTCGGCTGAGGGTGTGGCGGAGTTGGTTTCCCGGCTTGTTGGGTTGGGTGCGGAGCCTCGGGTCGTGGCTGCGGATGTGAGTGATCTGGATGTGGTGAGGGGTCTGGTCGCGGGGGTGGAGTATCCGTTGACGGGGGTGGTTCACGCGGCGGGTGTTCTGGATGATGCGGTGATCACGTCGCAGACGTCTGGTGGTCTGGGGAGGGTGTGGGGGGCTAAGGCAACGGCTGCGATGAATCTGCATGAGGCCACTGCGGATCTCCGGTTGAGTATCTTTGTCACGTTCTCCTCGACCGCAGCCACCCTCGGTAGCCCGGGTCAGGGCAACTATGCTGCTGCGAACGCTTTCTGTGACGCCCTCGCGTGGCACCGGACCGCGTTGGGCCTGCCCGCCGTGTCGGTGGGCTGGGGCCTGTGGGCCACCGCGAGCGGCATGACCCGGCACCTGGACGACGCCGACCTGGAGCGGATGACCCGCTCGGGCATCGCGGCGCTCACCAACGACCAGGCGCTGAGCCTGCTGGACGCCGCCGTACGGCACCCGGACCCGCACCTGGTGGCCATGAACCTCGACATCCGGGCGTTCGCGCCGCCGCTGCCCGCCCTGCTGCGTACTCTTGGCGGCCCCACCCGCCCGTCCGCCGCCACCGCGCGGCCGGCCACCGACTGGGCCGGCCGGCTCAGCACCCTGTCCGCCGCCGAGCAGCACCGGGTCCTGCTGGATCTGGTGCGCGGCCACGCGGCGGCGGTCCTCGGGCACCCCGACCCCGGCGCGGTCCAGCCCGACGTGCCTTTCAAGGAACTGGGCTTCGACTCGCTCACCGCGGTCGAGTTGCGGAACCGGTTGGCCGCCGGCACCGGCCTGCGGCTGCCCGCCACGTTCGTCTTCACCTACCCGACGCCGTCGGCCATCGCCGAGGAGTTCCGCGCGCGACTCGCTCCAGCGCAGGCAGACCCGTCGGCACCTCTCTTCGCGGAACTGGAACGGCTCGAGTCCGCGGTGTCCCGTCTCACGCCCGGGAACGACGCGCGCAGCAGGCTGACGAAACGGCTGGAATCGCTGCTGTGGCGGCTGGGCGACGGCGCCGCCGCCGACGGCCACGCCGTCGACGGGGACATCCTGGACTCCGCGTCGGACGACGAGCTGTTCGAGCTGATCGACCGAGAAGTGCCCTCCTGATCAGGAACGAGGACCGGATGCCGGACAACGAGGACAAGCTCCGCCAGTACCTGAAGCGAGTCACCGCGGACCTGGGCCAGACCCGCCAGCGCCTGCGTGAGTCGGAGGAACGGCACCAGCAGCCGATCGCCGTGGTCGGCATGGCCTGCCGCTACCCCGGCGGGGTGACCGGCCCCGACGCACTCTGGGATCTCGTCGTCGCCGGCACGGACGCCATCAGCGGGTTCCCCGACGACCGGGGCTGGGCTCTGGACGACCTGTACGACCCGGACCCCGACCACCCGGGGACCAGTTATGTCCGGGAGGGCGGATTCCTGTACGACGCGGACCGTTTCGACGCCGCGTTCTTCGGCATCAGCCCACGCGAGGCCATGGCGATGGACCCCCAGCAGCGGCTGCTGCTGGAGACCGCCTGGGAGACGTTCGAACAGGCCGGCATCGACCCGGCGGGCCTGCGGGGCAGCACGACCGGCGTGTACGCGGGGGTGTCCAGCCGCGACTACCTGTCCCGGCTGCCGAAGATCCCCGACGGATTCGAGGGTTACGCGACCACGGGCAGCCTGACCAGTGTGGTGTCCGGCAGGGTGGCTTACGCCTTCGGACTGGAAGGCCCAGCGGTGACCGTGGACACCGCCTGCTCCTCGTCACTGGTCGCCCTGCATCTGGCGGCGCAGGCCCTGCGCCAGGGTGAATGCACCCTCGCCCTGGCGGGCGGAGTCACCGCCCTCACCACCCCCACGGCGTTCGTCGAGTTCTCCCGCCAGCGCGGCCTGGCACCGGACGGGCGCTGCAAGTCCTTCGCGGCCGGCGCAGACGGTACGGGTTTCTCCGAGGGCGTCGGCCTGGTTCTGCTGGAGACGCTGTCGGACGCCCGCCGGAACGGACACCGGGTTTTCGGGGTGATCCGCGGCTCGGCCGTCACCCAGGACGGTGCCAGCAACGGTCTGACCGCGCCCAACGACGCCGCGCAGGAACGGGTGATCCGCCTGGCGCTGGCCAACGCCCGGCTGGCCGCCGACCAGGTGGACGCGGTCGAGGCGCACGGTACGGGCACGACGCTCGGTGACCCGATCGAGGCTCAGGCTGTTCTGGCGACCTACGGTCAGGGTCGGGATCAGCCGTTGTGGTTGGGTTCGGTGAAGTCCAACATCGGGCACACCCAGGCCGCCGCGGGGGTGGCCGGGGTGATCAAGATGGTCATGGCGATGCGGCACGGGACGCTGCCCGCCTCGTTGCACATCGATGCCCCGACCCCGCACGTGGACTGGGAGTCCGGAGCCGTACGCCTGCTGTCCGAGTCTGTCGAGTGGCCCACCACCGACCGGCCCCGCCGGGCTGCGGTGTCGTCTTTCGGGATCTCGGGGACGAATGCGCATGTGATTCTTGAGCAGGCTCCGGTGCTGTCGTCGGTGGAGTCCGGAGGAGTTGCTGAGCCTGCTCCGTTGACTGGTCTGGTTCCTTGGGTTCTGACGGCTCGTACGGGTGAGGCCCTCCGTGCCCAGGCTGGGGCTCTTGCCGGGGCGTTGGCCAGGTGGAACGGGGCCGTACCGGTTGTTGAGGTGGGGTGGTCGTTGGTGGTGTCCCGGTCGGTGTTCGAGCATCGGGCGGTGGTCGTGGGTGGTGATCGTGAGGGGTTGTTGTCGGGGTTGGCGGCGCTGAGTGCGGGTGTGGCGCATCCGGGGGTCGTGGGCCCCGGCACGGCCTTCGGTCCGGGTCCGGGTCCGGTGTTGGTGTTTCCGGGTCAGGGTTCGCAGTGGGTCGGGATGGGTGCCGGGTTGTTGGAGTCCTCGCCGGTGTTCGCTTCGCGGATCGCTGAGTGTGAGCAGGCGTTGGGCCCGTATGTGGACTGGTCGTTGACCGGGGTCCTGCGGGGTGATGGCGCCGAGTTGGGGCGGGTGGAGGTGGTCCAGCCGGTGCTGTGGGCGGTGATGGTGTCCCTGGCCGCGGTATGGGCGAGCCACGGAGTGGTCCCGGCCGCGGTCGTCGGGCATTCACAGGGCGAGATCGCCGCCGCGTGTGTGGCCGGGATCCTGTCGTTGGCGGACGCCGCGAAAATCATCGCGTTGCGCAGTGCCGCACTACGGAAACTCACCGGCAGCGGGGCGATGGCCTCCCTGAGCACCACCCCCGAACACGCCTCCCAACTCATCACCCACACCCCCACACCCCACACCCCCACCACGATAGTGATCGCGGCCGTGAACGGACCCCGCTCCGTCGTGGTGTCCGGACCACCCGACCAGATCACCACCCTCATCGAACACGCCTCGTCCCAAGGAATACGCACCCGACTGATCGACGTCGACTACGCCTCCCACAGCCCACAGATCGACCAGATCACCAACGAACTCCACCACCTCCTCACCGACATCCAACCCCACCCACCCACCACCCCGTTCTACTCCACCATCACCGCAACAAAAACCGACCAACCCCTCGACACCACCTACTGGATCACCAACCTCCGCCAACCCGTACGCTTCGCCGACACCATCCACACCCTCCTCAACGACGGACACCGAACCTTCATCGAAACCAGCCCCCACCCCGTCCTCACCCCCGGCATGCAAGAAACCTTCGACACAACCAAAACCAACGCAACAACCATCCCCACCCTCCGCCGCGACCACCCACACATCACCCACGCACTCGCCCACGCCTTCACCACCGGAACCCACATCAACTGGACCACCCACTTCCCCACCAACCCACCCCCCCCACCCACCGACCTACCCACCTACACCTTCCAACGACAGCGCTACTGGCTGGACGGCCGGGGTGCTCCGGAGGGTGACCCGGGCGGGCTGGGGCTGGCGTCGGCCGGTCATCCCCTGCTGGGTGCCGTGGTCGAGCTGTCCGACGGGGTCACCCACCTGGTCACCGGCAGGCTCTCGCTGCGCGCCCACCCCTGGATGGCCGATCACCGGGTCCTCGGGTCGGTCCTGCTACCCGGCACGGCGTTCGCCGAGCTGGCCCTGCACACCGCCGTCCAAGTCGGCTGCGATCATGTCGCCGAGCTCATCGTCCACGACCCGCTGGTCATCCCCGACACAGGCGCAGTCGATCTGCAGCTCGCCGTCGCCGCGCCGGACGCCACCGGGCAGCGAGCCCTCACCATTCACTCCCGTCCCGCCGCCGACCGGGGGGAACCCGTCTGGACCCGGCACGCCACCGGGATCCTCGCGACCGCGCCACCCCCGGCCACACCCGCCGCGCCCGCCGCCAAGTGGCCACCGCCCGGTGCCACACCGCTCGCCACCGGGCATCTCTACCAGGATCTCGCGGACCGGGGCTCCGACTACGGAACGGCCTTCCAGGGCCTCGTGGGCGCCTGGCGGCTCGGCGACCGGATCTATGCCGACGTGGTCCTGCCCGAGCAGGCCGCGTCAGAGGGGTACGGCGTCCATCCCGTACTCCTCGACGCCGCTCTCCAGGCCTGCGCGCTGGCCGCCGACGGCGAGGCCGGGCAGATCCTGCTCCCCTTCGCCTGGAACGGCCTGCGCCTGCACTCCCCCGGGGCCACCGCGTTGCGGATCTCCCTCACCCTGATCGGGGAGGGAGAGCTGGCCCTCACCGCCACGGACCCGGCGGGCGCGCCGATCCTCAGCCTCGACTCCCTCACGCTGCGGCCGCTTCCCGCCGAACGACTCGACCCGGCCCTGCTGGCGATCAGGAGTTCCCTCTTCGGGGTCACCTGGACGCCGCTGCCGGAGTCCGCCGCGAAACCGGATGCGCGGGTGGCCGTCCTGGGCTCCGGCGAGACCGTGGAAGCCCTGGTCGCGGGGCTCCCCGAAGCCACCGCGAACCCCGATTTCGTCCTCGCCGTGATCAGTTCGCCTGAAGACGCCGACCCGGTCGCGGCGCTGCGCGAAACCGGCAACGCCGCGCTGTCCCTGCTGCAGGACTGGCTGGACGACCCGGACACCACAGCCCAGCTGGTCATCGTCACCCGGGGCGCGGTCGCCGCACTCGACCAGGACGGCCTCCCCGACCTGGCAGCCGCAGCCGTGTGGGGGCTCGTGCGCAGCGCCCAGTCCGAGAATCCCGGCCGGATCATCCTGGTCGACCTCGACCGGCAGGACGCCTCCCTGGCGGCACTGCCGGCCGCGGTCGCCTCGGACGAACCCCAGCTCGCTCTGCGGGACGGCCGCCCGTACGTACCCCGCCTGACCCATCACGAGGCCGAACCCGACCGGCCCGGCCGGCTCGACCCCGACGGGACCGTCCTGATCACCGGCGGAACGGGCGCGCTCGGCGCGGTGGCCGCCCGGCACCTGGTCGCCCGGCACGGGGTGCGGCGGCTGCTGCTGGCCGGGCGGCGGGGTGCCGAGGCTCCCGGCGCGGCCGAGCTCGCCGCCGAACTGACCGGCCTGGGCGCGGAGGTCACCTTGGCGGCGTGCGACACCGGTGACCGGGACGCGCTGCGCGAACTGCTGGCCGCCGTCCCCGAACGGCACCCGCTCACCGCGGTCATCCACACCGCCGCAGTCGTGCACGACGCCACCATCCGGACGGCGACGGCCGACCAGTTCGACGCGGTCCTGCACGCCAAGGCCGACACCGCCTGGCACCTGCACGAGCTCACCCGGGACCTGGACCTTGCCGCGCTGGTGTTCTACTCCTCCGTCACCGGCCTGATCGGCGGCCCCGGCCAGGGAAGTTACGCCGCGGCCAACGCCTTCCTCGACGCCCTCGCCCGGCACCGGCACGCCCGCGGGCTGCCCGCGACCTCCCTGGCCTGGGGATTCTGGGACCAGCAGACCGGGATGTCGGGAAACTTCACCGAGGCGGACCGGGCCCGTACGGTCCGGGCCGGGGATCTGGGGCTCAGCTCCGACCAGGGCCTGGCCCTGCTCGACGCCGCCCTCGGATCGGACTGTCCCCTTCTCGTCCCGGTCAGGCTGGACCTACCCGGACTGCGGCGCAGAACGGACGGTCTGCCGGCGATGCTCCGGCAGCTCGTCCGCGCCGCCCCGGCCCGGGTCGTCGGCGCAACCGGGTCGGCCTGGGCCGGGGCGATGGCCGCCCTGACCGACGGCGACCGGCAGCGGGCGCTCCTGGACCTGGTCTGCACCCATGCGGCTGCCGTGCTCGGGCACGAGACCGCGACGTCGATCCCGCCGGGACAGAACTTCCGCGAGCTGGGATTTGACTCCCTGACCGCCGTGGAACTGCGCAACCGGCTCGGCGCAGTCACCGGGATCCGGCTCCCCGCCACCCTGATCTTCGATCATCCCGCTCCCACGGCGGTCGTCGCGTTCCTGGCGGCGCGGCTCACTCCCGCCGCCGCCCCGCCGGTCTCCCTACTGTCCGAGCTGGACCGGTTCGAGACGGCGCTCACCGCGATCGGCGATCCAGGGCAGCGCACCGAGATCGCCGAGCGGCTGGAGGAGATCCTGCGCGTGGCCCACCGGGCCGGGGAGACGGCCGGTCCCGACCCGGATCTGCGCTCGGCCACCGACGACGAACTGTTCGACCTGCTCGACAACGAGCTGAGCGGCCTCGGGCAGGACGTCCCGTCCGACCGGAGGGCTGAGTGATGGCCGACGAAGAGAAGCTGCGCCAGTACCTCAAGCACGCCGCCACCGACCTCCGTGAGGCCAGGCGTCAGCTGGGCGAGGTGCAGGAACGCGCCCGGGAACCGATCGCGATCATCGGGATGGCCTGTCGGCTGCCGGGGAACGTGGCAGGGCCGCGGGACCTGTGGCGGCTCGTCGCCGACGGGGTGGATGCCATGTCCCCGTTTCCGGCGGACCGCGGCTGGCCGGTGGAGCCGGCCGAGGGCGAGAGCCATGCCCGGGTCGGCGGGTTCGTCGACGGGGCCCCCCTGTTCGACGCCGGGTTCTTCGGAATCAGCCCGCGCGAGGCCCTGGCGATGGACCCCCAGCAGCGGTTGCTGCTCGAGACCGCCTGGGAGGCGTTCGAGAACGCCGGGCTCCGCCGCGACGTGCTCGCCCAGAGCAGCACCGGGGTGTTCACCGGTGTCTCCTCGCAGGACTACCTAGCGCTCGTCGGCCGGACGTCCAGCGACGTGGAAGGGTACGTCGCCACGGGCAACAGCGGCAGCGTGCTGTCGGGCCGGGTGGCCTACACGTTCGGGCTGGAAGGCCCTGCCGTCACGATCGACACCGCCTGCTCCTCCTCCCTGGTCGCGATGCATCTGGCCGGCCAGGCGCTTCGCCAGCGCGAGTGCTCGCTGGCCCTGGCCGGCGGCGTGACCGTCATGGCCACCCCCGGAATGTTCGCCGAGTTCGCCCGGCAGCGCGGGCTGGCCGCCGACGGCCGGTGCAAGCCGTTCGCCGGGGCCGCCGACGGCACCGGCTTCGCCGAAGGGGCCGGCCTGGTGGTCCTGGAACGCCTGTCGGACGCCCAGCGCAACGGTCACCGCGTCCTGGCGGTCATCCGCGGCTCGGCGGTCGACCAGGACGGTGCCAGCAACGGTCTGACCGCGCCCAACGGCCCCGCGCAGGAACGGGTGATCCGCCAGGCCCTGGCCGCCGCACGTCTCGGCCCCGCCGACGTCGACGCGGTCGAGGCGCACGGTACGGGCACGACGCTCGGTGACCCGATCGAGGCTCAGGCTGTTCTGGCGACCTACGGTCAGGGTCGGGATCAGCCGTTGTGGTTGGGTTCGGTGAAGT
>JBDSTJ010000526.1:0-14121 GCA_039928335.1 Streptosporangiaceae bacterium
GGCCGCACCGCCGCGGACGGCCGCGAGAACCTGCTGGCGGTCATGGGCCCCGGGGAGATGTTCGGCGAGCTCTCGCTGTTTGACCCGCGACCCCGCACCGCCGGCGCGATCGCGGTGACCGAGTGCCGCCTGGCCGGGCTGGGCCACGACGACCTGCGCCCGTTCCTCACCGCGCATCCCGAGGTCGGCATCGCCCTCCTCCAGGCGCTGTCGGAGCGGCTCCGCAAGACCAACGAGGTCATGGCCGACCTGGTCTTCACCGACGTCCCCGGCCGGGTCGCCAAGGCCCTGCTGGACCTGGCAGAACGGTTCGGTCAGCCGACCGACAACGGCCTGCACGTCCACCACGACCTCACCCAGGAGGAGCTGGCCCAGCTGGTCGGCGCGTCCCGCGAGACCGTCAACAAGGCCCTGGCCGACTTCGCCGCCCGCAGCTGGCTCCGCATCGAGGCCCGCGCCGTCGTCATCCTCGACATCGAGCGCCTCCGCAAGCGCTCCAAGTAATCCGGTGGCGTGGCCGCTCAGGTACTCCATCTGGGCGGCCACGGACCATTCGGCGGCGGGCCAGAGGGATCTGTCGACGTCGGCGTAGACGCGCTCGACGACCTGGCGGGGCGTCGTGTCGCCGGCGGCGAGGGCCGCCTCGACCTGGGCCAGGCGGGATCTGCGGTGGCCGATGTAGCCGTCGAGAGCCTGGACCGGCTCGTTCAGCACAGGGCCGTGGCCGGGAAGGATCGCGGCCATGTCGTGCTCGTCGGCGTACTCGCGCAGCCGGTCCAGGGAGTCCAGGTAGTCGCCGAGCTTGCCGACGACCGTCGTGCCGTACCCGAGCACGGTGTCGCCGGTCAGCACCGCCCGGTCGCCGGGCAGCCAGAACGACAGCGAGTCGTCGGTGTGCCCGGGAGTGCCCCAGATCCGTACCTCCAGGCCGTCCAGCTCGACCACGTCGCCGTGGGCCAGGCCCTCGGCGCCGTGCAGGAGCCTGGGGTCGAGGGCCCGCACGGGTGCGCCGGCGAGTTCGGCGAACTTCTTCGCCCCGGCCGCGTGGTCGGGGTGACCATGGGTGAGCAGGATGCCGCCCACCTCGCGGCCCTGCTCCCGGACGAGCCTGAGCACCCGTCTGAGGTGTTTCCCGTCCTTCGGTCCGGGGTCCACGACCAGGGCCTTCTTCGACCCGGGCTCGGCCAGGATCCAGGTGTTCGTCCCGTCCAGGGTCATGCTCGAGGGGTTGCGCGCCAGCACGCACAACGCCCGTTCGGTGCCCCTACCGTCGATGTCAGCCCCGCTCATGGGCATCTTCCGGGCGGCGAGGGAGCCCCAGAAACCGCCCCGCGCGCCCAGCATCAGTGCGACCGCGCCCGGGTTGCGCACGGCCATCGCGAGCTCGTGACGGGAGATTCCCATGAGTTACGCCCCCGGGTAGTGGTGTGCCGCGTGCTCCGGAAGCACAAGATACGGGTCACCGTCGATGATCTTGGCAAGGGGTTCGTGGACGACGAGGTGCCGCTCGGCCGCGAGGGCCTCGGCCACGGTGGCGAAGGCGGTCAGGTCGTGCAGGGTGGCCATGGTCGGCGGGAGCATGAACATCTCGCCGTTCTGGGCCTGCGCGAGGGCTTCGGCGGGCCGTACCCAT
The DNA here is from genome assembly GCA_039928335.1 of Streptosporangiaceae bacterium. GTDB lineage: Bacteria > Actinomycetota > Actinomycetes > Streptosporangiales > Streptosporangiaceae > Actinocorallia. The sequence continues at coordinate 1,634 of JBDSTJ010000526.1, forward strand.
GCCACCCGGTCGGCCTCGGTGCTCACGTCCAGCGCGCGCTGGCCCTCGGGCATGGCGGCGACGAAGAAGCGGGTGTCATAGCGCTTGGCCTCGACGACCGGGGTGATCCAGTGCGCCCACGGCCGCAACAGGTCGGCCCGCAGGACCAGGCTCCGGGCCTTGAGGAACCCGGCCAGCGACTGGGTCCGGTCGAGCAGGGCCAGCCGGTCGGGCTCCAGATCCGTGGTGTCGGCGACGATCGTGTCCTTCGACGGCCCGGCAAGCAGCACGTGGGCCTCCTCGAACGTCTCCCGTACCGCCGCGCAGACCAGCTCCAGGGCGGTCGCGGGTTCCGCGCCGAGCACCCCGGACCAGTCCGGGGCGGCCAGGTCGTACTCGGCGTCGCGGGGGTCCACCGAGCCGCCCGGGAAGACGTAGGCACCGGGCGCGAACGCCATCGAGGAGACCCGGCGCAGCATGAAGACCTCGATGCCGTCCCGGTCCCGCAGCAGCACGACGGTGGAGGCGTGGCGCGGGACCGGCGGCTGAGCGCGGCCCGTTTCGAGGTCCTGGATGCGCGCCAGGAACTTCGCCGGCAGTTTCATTCCGTTCATAGCCGACAATAAGTGCATGGTGCACTGAAATAAGTCAAGACTTACGCCAGGACTTCGGCGACCAGCTCGACCTCGACCGGAGCGTTCATCGGCAGGACCGCGACCCCGACCGCGCTGCGGGCGTGCACCCCGGCCTCGCCGAAGATCTCACCCAGCAGGTTGCTGGCACCGTTGATCACCGACGGCTGACCGTAGAAGTCCTCGGCGCTGGCCACGAACCCGACGACCTTGACGATCCGCACCAGCTTGTCGAGGTCGCCGATCTGCGACTTCAGGGCCGCGATCGCGTTGAGCGCGCACACCCCGGCGAGCTCCGCGGCCTCCTCGGGGCTGACCTCGGCGCCGACCTTGCCGGTCGCCAGCAGGTCGCCCTTGACGAAGGGCAGCTGGCCCGAGGTGTAGACGTAGGAGCCGCTCCGCACCGCCGGAACATAGGCGGCGACCGGCTTGGCCACCTCCGGCAGCTCCAGGCCGAGCTCGGCGATCCGAGCCTCGTACCGGCTCATCCGAGCGGCCGCTTGAAGTAGGCCACCAGGGTGTCGCCGCCCTGCGGCCCCGGAATGACCTGGACGAGCTCCCACCCGTCGACACCCCAGTTGTCAAGGATCTGCTTGGTGGCGTGAATCAGCAACGGCGCTGTGGCGTACTCCCATTTCTGCATGAGCCCAAGAGTAGGGCCAACCGCGTCAGGGCTCGGCGTGGCCGATCTCCGGGACCGGCGGCACGGGCTCGACCGGCGGGACGTCGTCGACCGACTCCACCGGGGCGGGGGTCTCGAACTCGGCCACTCTGGCCCGCTGCTCCTCGGTCCGGTCGCCCTCGCCGCTCATCTTGTCGAAGAAGCGCAGCATCTCCACCGGCAGCGGCATCACCAGCGTGCTGTTCTTCTCGGCGGCGACCTCGGTGACCGTCTGCAGCAGCCTGAGCTGGAGCGACGCCGGATCCTTGGACAGCTCGTGAGCAGCGGCGGCCAGCCGCTTGGACGCCTGGTACTCCCCGTCCGCGGTGATGATCCGGGCCCGGCGCTCGCGCTCGGCCTCGGCCTGGCGGGCCATCGACCGCTTCATGCCCTCCGGCAGCGAGACGTCCTTGATCTCGACCCGCTCGATCCGGATCCCCCACGGACTCTCGGTCATCTCGTCCATGATCTCGCGGAGCTCGGCGTTGATCTGGGCCCGGTCCGACAGCAGCATCTGCATGTCACCCTTGCCGATCACCGAACGGAGCGAGGTCTGGGCCACCTGGGAGATCGCATAACCGTAGTTCTGCACGTTCACGATGGCCTTGACCGGGTCGACCACCCGGAAGTAGACGACCGCGTCGACCCGCACGGACACGTTGTCCTGGGTGATGCCCTCCTGGGCGGGCACGGCCATCGCCACGGTCTGCATGTTGACCTTCTGCAGCCGGTCGGCGACCGGGATGATGCCGGTCAGGCCCGCGCGGCGGACGTTGTCGAGCTGGACCCGGCCGAACCGGAACACGATCCCCTGCTCGTACTGCTGGATGACCCTGACTCCGGTGGCGAGGCCGGCGAGGGCGAAGAAGGCGAGGATGGCAAGGACGATGAGCAGTGCTTCGACCATGTTTCGAGACTATGCTCTCCCGCCCGTGTCGGGAATCACTTACTTGGTCGAGGGCCGAACTCGGCTGTTTGCACAGCGAACGATATTCTCAGTCAGATGACCGCGAAAGATACCGATTGGGACGGCGTTCGGCTGCACGTGGTGACCGGCAAGGGCGGAACCGGCAAGACCACGGTCGCCGCCGCCCTCGCGCTGGCGCTCGCGGCCGGGAAGCGCAAAGTACTCCTGGTGGAGGTCGAGGGGCGGCAGGGCATCGCCCAGCTCTTCGACTGTCCCCCGCTGCCCTACGGCGAGAGGAAGGTCGCCGTGGCACCGGCCGGCGGCGAAGTCCACGCGCTGGCCATCGACACCGAAGAGGCACTCATCGAGTACCTCGAGATGTTCTACAGCCTCAAGCGGGCCGGCAAGGCGCTGACCAAGCTCGGAGTGATCGACTTCGTGACCACGATCGCGCCGGGCCTGCGGGATGTGATCCTCACCGGCAAGGTCTCCGAGGCGGTCCGGCGCAAGCAGAAGAACGGCTCGTTCGTGTACGACGCGGTGGTGATGGACGCCCCGCCGACCGGCCGGATCACCAAGTTCCTCAACGTCAGCGACGAGGTCTCGCAGCTGGCCAAGGTCGGCCCGGTGCGCAACCACGGCGACCTGGTGATGAGCGTGATCCGCAGCCCGCAGACAGCCGTGCACTTCGTGACCCTGCTGGAGGAGATGCCGGTCCAGGAGACCCTCGACGGCCTCTCCGACCTGGCCGGGACCGGCATCAAGACCGGGGGGGTGATCGTCAACATGGAGCGACCCGCTCTGCTGTCCGCCGGCGAACTGAAGGAGGCGGCGGACGGCCGCCTCGATCCCGCGGAGATCGCCCGTGGGGTGAAGGCCGCCGGGCTGGACAACGCCGAGGAGGTCGCGGCGGTGCTGGCCGCCGAGGCCGGCGAGCACGCCCAGCGCACGGCGCTCGAGGAGCGCGAGAAAGCCCGGCTGGCCGGTGTGGCACACCGCTACGACCTGCCGCTGCTGGTGGGCGGCATGGATCTGGCCGGGCTGTACGACCTGGCCCAGGCGCTGCGTGACCAAGGAGCGGCATGAGCAGGAAACTCGACGTCGACGCGCTCATCGACGACCCCCGGACCCGGATCATCGTCTGCTGCGGCTCGGGCGGCGTCGGCAAGACCACCACGGCCGCGGCCCTGGGGCTGCGCGCCGCCGACCGGGGCCGGGACGTGGTCGTACTGACCGTCGACCCCGCCCGCAGGCTCGCTCAGTCGATGGGCCTGTCGGAGCTCGACAACTCCCCGCGCAAGATCGACGGGGTCGTCGGCACCGGCGAACTGCACGCGATGATGCTCGACATGAAGCGCACCTTCGATGAGATCATCGAGGCGCACTCGGACCCGGACCGGGCCAAGCAGATCCTGGCCAACCCCTTCTACCAGTCGCTGTCGTCGTCGTTCTCCGGGACGCAGGAGTACATGGCGATGGAGAAGCTGGGCCAGCTGCACCGGTCCGACGCCTGGGACCTGATCATCGTGGACACCCCGCCGTCGCGGAACGCCCTGGACTTCCTGGACGCCCCCGAACGGATGGGCCGGTTCCTCGACGGGCGGTTCATCAAGCTGCTGTTCGCCCCGGCCAAGGCCGGCGGCAAACTCGGCCTCAAGGTCGTCTCGGTCGGCTTCGGGATGTTCACCAGCGTCATCACCAAGGTGCTCGGCGGCCAGTTGCTCAAGGACGTCTCGACGTTCGTGACGGCCTTCGACACGGTCTTCGGCGGGTTCCGGGAGCGAGCCGAGAAGACCTACCAGCTCCTGCAGACCCCGGGTACGGCCTTCCTGGTCGTGGCCGCGCCGGAGCCCGACGCGCTGCGCGAGGCGTCCTACTTCGTCGAGCGGCTGGCGTCGGAGCGGATGCCGCTGGCGGGCCTGGTCGTCAACCGGATGGCCCAGTCGGGCGCGGCCTCGCTGTCGGCGGCCCGCAGCCAGGCGGCGGCCGAGACGCTCGAGGAGCGCGGCGACGAGCACATGCTCACCGCGAGGCTGCTGCGGCTGCACGCCGAGCGGATGCAGTTGGCGGCCCGGCAGGGCCGGTTGCGTGATCACTTCTCGGCTGCGCATCCGACGGTGCCGGTCGCGGCGGTCCCGGCACAGGCCGAGGACGTGCACGACCTCGACGGCCTCCGAAGGGTGGGCGAGGACCTATCTGTACAGCCAGTATCGGCTATCAAAACTGCCTGAAGACTGTGGCCACATCCGGCCACCAAGATTCCGCTACATAGCTGACATAACGAAACCGCCGTGCGGCCCTCCGGTCGCACGGCGGTTGCCGTCATTCACTGTCTGGTCGCTAGCTGGCCACCAGCTCCTCAACGTCGACGTCGAGATCGGTCGAGCGCTCGTACTCTTCCTTCGCCGTTTCCAGCAGGTCGCGCCATGACGTAACGTCCGGGCGTCGGCGCAGGAGCGCTCGGCGCTCCCGCTCGGTCATACCGCCCCACACACCGAACTCAATCTTGTTGTCCAGTGCGTCTGCGAGGCATTCGGTTCTGACCGGGCATCCTCGGCAGATGAGCTTGGCCCTGTTCTGGGCAGCTCCCTGCACGAAGAGCGCGTCCGGGTCCGCGTTACGGCAGGCGGCACGGGCAGTCCAATCCGTGATCCACATCCTGGCCCCACTCCCCTAGGGTCTGTGTGATTGTTTTTGCGGTGCATGGCCAGACGGGCGCGGACGTCAGGGCCGGCAAACAAAAGCCGTGGGGAAGAACTTACGGAAGCGAGGGGCGATTCAACAGCCCCCAGAGGACCCATTCTCGATATAGCCCGCTCGGGCCATCGGGCGAAACATGACTAGTTACTGCTATGGTGCTCGCCGACACGCGGTACGGGCGTTTCACCAGGGGCTCCCGGGGTTACGTCAAAGACATGCTCGCTTCGGGGGAAGATCGAGGGACCTTTGCTGGACGGCTCGTCAAGCTACTGGTGGCCAGTGTGCTCGCCGGTGCCCTGGCGGCATTCATCGCGTTGCCGGGGGTGGGAAGCGTTGGTTTGACCGCCAAAGCAGCAGTAGATGACTTTCATAACCTGCCAGTAACAAAGGTGACCAGATCACCCTCGGAGAAATCGGTCGCCTACGCCGCCGACGGCCGGCCCATCGTCACGTTCTTCGACGAGTTCCGGGAGCCGGTCCGGCTCGACCAGGTCGCGCCGGTCATGAAGCAGGCGATCATCGGCATCGAGGACTCCCGGTTCTACGAGCACGGGGCGCTCGACGTCAAGGGCACCATCCGGGCGCTGGCACGCAACAGCCAGTCCGGCGAGACCGTGCAGGGCGGCTCGACCCTGACCCAGCAGTACGCCAAGAACCTGCTGCTCAACAACGCCAAGACCAAGGCGCAGCGGAAAGAGGTCACGGCGTCCACGGTCGTCCGCAAGCTGCGCGAGCTGCGGCACGCGCTCAAGCTCGAAGAGACGATGACCAAGGACCAGATCCTCGAGGGCTACCTCAACATCGCCTATTTCGGCGCCGGGGCCTACGGCATCCAGGCCGCCGCCGAGCGGTTCTTCGGCAAACCTGCTGCCGCGCTGAACCTGCCCGAGGCCGCGCTGCTGGCCGGCCTCACCAAGAACCCGGTGGCCTTCGACCCGATCCGGCACCCCCGGGCCGCGAAACTGCGCCGCAACACCGTGCTCGACCGGCTGGCCGAGCTCAAACTGATCACGCCCGTCCAGGCCTACGCCCTGGCCAAGAAGAAGATCAGGCTCAAGCCGAGCCTGCCCCGGGGCGGCTGCTCCACCAGCAGAGTGCCGTTCTACTGCGGCTATCTCCGCAACGAGATGATCCACATCCTGTCGCACGGCCAGAAAGCGCAGATTCCCGAGGCGATCGACAGGCTCCAACGCGGCGGCTACACCATCCGGACGACCCTCGACTGGGTCTCCCAGGCCGCCGCCCAGAGCGCCGTGAACGCCTGGACGACGCCCAGCCGGCCCCGGGTCGCGGCCGAGGCGATGGTCGAGCCGGGGACCGGCCAGATCAAGGCCCTGGTCACCAGCAAGCGGTACGGCACCAAGAAGGGCCGGACCACGATCAACCTCGCCGCGGACGTGCCGCACGGCGGCGGCGTCGGGGTCTCGGCCGGCTCGACCTTCAAGATCTTCACCCTGCTGGCCGCGCTCGACCCGGGTAGGGGGGTCGGCACCAGCTTCTTCTCGCCCGGCCGGATGCGGATCGGCGGCTTCTCCACCTGCAAGGGCAGGCGCCTGCCGGGGTGGAACGTCGGCAACTCCAGCGAGAGCGAGGCAGGGGTGTTCAACATGCGGACCGGCACCATGCACTCGGTCAACACCTACTTCGCCCAACTCCAGCGCAGGGTGGGGCTGTGCAACGCGGTGAAGATGGCCGAGAGGTTCGGGATGCGCAGGTCCGACGGCCGGCCGCTGCAGCAGGTCGCCCCGCAGGTGCTGGGCAGCAACGAGATCGACATGGTCCACCTGTCGGCCGCGTTCGCCGGGATCGCCGCCCACGGCAGGTACTGCCCGCCGACCGCGGTCCTGGAGGTCACCAGCCCTGCCGGCAAGCGCCTGAAGCTGCCCCGTACGGGCTGCCGCCAGGCCGTCACGCCGGCCATCGCCGACACGGTCACCTCGATCATGCGGGGTGTCCTGGGCCCCGAGGGCACCGCCAAGAAGGTCCCGAGTCCCGGGCCGGGGGCGGCGGGCAAGACCGGCACCTGTGAGAACTTCTCCTGCGCGGTCTTCGCCGGCTCGGTCAACGGCCTGACCGCGGCCGTCGCCTACTGGGACTTCCGGGGCGGGTTCAAACACCCCGTGTACGGCGTCTACGGTGCGAACCTGCCGGCGAGTGTCTGGTCCGCAAGCCTCAGAGCCGCCACCGCCAAGCGCCCGCCGCTGGTCGTCCTGCCGAACGTGAGCGGGATGTCCCTCGGGGCGGCGACCTCGACCCTGGCGTCCGCCGGATTCCGGACGACGGTCTCCCAGAGCCCGGTGGGCTCGGCGAACCCGAAGGGGAGTGTGGCCTTCACCTCGCCCGACGTGAGGATTGAAAAGGGAGGTACCGTCACAATCTTCGTCAGCAACGGCTGAGTTAAGGGGTACCTTTGTGCCGTGCTGCCTTCCAGTGAAGATCGGACAAACCTTGTCTCACGGCTGCTCAAGCTGCTTGCGGCGAGCATCGTCGGGGGTGTACTGATCGCCCTGATAGCGCTGCCCGGAATCGGGAGCAGCGGCATCACCGCACGCAACGCCGTCGACAACTTCATGAACACCGACCCGCCGAAGATCACTCGGCAGCCGGGACAGAAGACCGTCGTGGTCGACGCCGACGGCAAGCCTCTCGTGTCGTTCTTCGAGGAGTTCCGGGAGGAGCTCCAGAAACTCTCGGACGTCGCGCCGATCATGCAGAAGGCCATGGTCGGCATCGAGGACTCGCGGTTCTACGAGCACGGCGCGCTCGACCTCAAGGGGACGCTGCGGGCCCTGGCCAAGAACGCCTCCTCCGACACCGTGCAGGGTGGGTCCACCCTGACCCAGCAGCTCGCCAAGAACATGCTGATCAACAACACACCGACGGCGGAGGGCTACAAGGAGGCGACCGCGAGCACCACCTCGCGCAAGCTCAAGGAGCTCCGCCTCGCCCTGTGGCTGGAGAAGAACAAGAACAAGAACGAGATCCTCCTCGACTACCTGAACATCTCGAACTTCGGGGCCGGCGCGTACGGCATCCAGGCCGCCGCCAAGCGCTACTTCAGCAAGTCGGCGAGCAAGCTGACCCTGGCCCAGGCTGCGCTGCTGGCGGGCATCACCCAGAACCCGGTCAAGTACGACCCGACGACCCAGCCGGCCAAGGCGACCGAGCGCCGCAACATCGTGATCGACCGGATGGCCTTCCTGTCCCTCGTCACCCCGGCCGAGGCCCAGGCCGCCCGGAGCTCCAAGCTCACACTGCGCGAGTACAAGCCCAAGGGCGGCTGCGAGACCAGCAAGTCCCCGTACTTCTGCCAGTACGTCTACGGCGACCTGCTCAAGATCTTCATGGGCGACAAGAAGCCCAAGGACGACGCCGACCGGCTGCGGATGCTGGCCGGCGCCCGCGACAAGATCCTCCGCGGCGGCTACACGATCAAGACCACGCTCGACCCGAAGATCCAGAAGGTCGCCGACAATGCGGTCAAGTACGCGGTGAGCCCCAAGGGCCACCGGGTCAACGCCGAGGCCGTGGTCCAACCGGGCACCGGCCAGGTCAAGGCCATCGCGGTCAGCAAGAAGTACGGCAACGACAAGGGCGAGACCACGATCAACCTCGCCGGCGACGTCGCCCACGGCGGCACCGTCAACGGGGTCGAGGCCGGCTCGACGTTCAAGACCTTCACCCTGCTCTCCGCCCTCGACCAGGGCATCCCGATCCGGACCAGCTTCACCTCGCCCAACCACGTGACCGTCACCGGGCTCACCGACTGCGACGGCAACGGCGGCGAGGTCGTCTGGTCGCCCGGCAACGCCGGGGACAGCGAGGCCGGCACCTTCAACCTCAAGAACGGCACCTGGCACTCGGTCAACACCTTCTACGCCCAGCTGGAGAAGAAGGTCGGGCTCTGCAACGCGGTGAAGATGGCCGAGAAGTTCGGCATGAAGAAGTCCAGCGGTGTCCCCCTGGAGCAGAACCCCGCCCAGGTCCTGGGCACCAACGGCATCGACATGGTGCACCTGGCCGCCGCCTACGCCGGGGTCGCCGCCCGCGGCAAGTACTGCGCCCCGGTGTCGGTGACATCCATCACCGCCCCCGACGGCACCAAGACGACCGTGCCCAAGGAGGACTGCAAGCAGGTCGTCGACGGCCAGGTCGCCGACGCCGCCACCCAGATCCTGCAGGGCGTGCTGACCCAGGGCACCGGCGCGGGGCTCTCCCCGGGCCGCCCCGCGGCCGGCAAGACCGGCACCTGCGAGTTGTACTCCTGCGCGGTGTTCGCCGGCTACACCCCCGACCTGGCCGCGGCCGTCGCCCACTGGGACCCCCGAGGCGGCTTCAAGTACCCCGTCACCGGCGTCTACGGCGCGACGATCCCCGGCCCGATCTGGTCCCAGACCATCCGCGACTCCCTTGAGGGCAAGCCCGAACGGTCCTTCCAGGAACCGACCAAGGACTTCGGCGACATCCGCACCAAGGGCATCCCGAACGTGGTCGGCCGGCCCGTCGGCGAGGCCGTCTCGATCCTCAGGGGAGCCGGGTTCCAGGTCAAGGTCGCCCGCGGCAAGGTCAAGTCCGACGCCCCCGAGAACTCGGTCGCCTCCACCTCACCCAGCGGCGAGGCCGAGCAGGGCGCCGAGATCACGATCACGGTGAGCGCGGGCAACGGCCGGCCGAACGACGGCCACGGCGGACCCAAGAACGACACCCCCGACTGGTGGCCGTTCGACTGACGTGCGGAAGGGGGGGCCTCCCGGCCCCCCTTCCGGCGTGCCTCCTGCGTCCCCTCGCGCCCGGCGATCACTCGGGTGGTGCAGATCGAGCCCGCTGATGTGGTGCTCAGGCGCTGAGCTGCCGCTTGACCTCGGCGGCGACCCGGCCGCCCTCGGCCTTGCCCGCCACCTGGGGGTTCACCAGCTTCATGACCGCGCCCATCTGGCGGGGACCCTCAGCACCCGACTCGGCGACGGCCGCCGTCACGATCGCGACGAGCTCCTCCTCGGACAGCTGCGCCGGGAGGTACTCCTCCAGGATCTTGCCCTCCGCCCGCTCCGCCTCGGCACTCTCGGCCCGGCCACCCGCTTCGAAGGCCTCCGCGGCCTCCCGGCGCTTCTTGGCCTCCCGGGTCAACACCCTGACGATCTCGTCGTCGGTGAGTGTGCGTACCTGCTTCCCGGCCTTCTCCTCGTTCGTGACCGCCGACAGCGCCATCCGCAGCGTCTGCTTGCGGACCGCGTCCTTTGCCTTGAGCGCCGCAGTCAGGTCGGCTTCGAGCTTTTCCTTCAACATGGGACCCATCATCTCCTGTCCCGCCCGCCGGATCACTCCGATATCCCCGCGGCGGGCTGCGGGTCTGGCAGCATGGGCCGAATGCGCAAGCTTTTCGCCGTACCCCTGGGCCTGGCCACAGCCGGAGCAGCCACGTTCGGCTACGCCTCCGTGTTCGAGCGGAACTGGTTCCAGCTCCGCCGGTTCGACGTGCCCGTCCTCAAGCCCGGGGCCACACCCGTCAAGATCTTGCACATCTCCGACACCCACCTCACCCCCGGCCGATCCCGAATGATCCGCTGGGTGCGCGCGCTCGACGCCCTCGAGCCCGACCTCGTCGTGAACACCGGAGACTCCCTCTCCCACCCCGAGGCCATCGGCCCGTTCCTGGACCTCCTCGGCCCGCTCCTCGAACGCCCCGGCGTCTTCGTGTACGGTTCGAACGACCTCTACTCCCCGGTCTTCAAGAACCCGGCCCGCTACATCTGGCGCACGTCCAAGACCGACTACGCCCGCAACCCCCGCCAGCCCGACCTCCCCTACAAGGAACTCGGCTCCGCCCTCAAGTCCGCCGGCTGGCTCGACCTCAACAACCGGATGGGCCGCCTGAAGATCGCCGGCCTGGACGTCGAGTTCGCCGGCATCGACGACTCCCACATCGGCCGCGACCGGTACGACCAGATCGCCGGCCCCGTCGACCCCCGCGCCGACCTGCACATCGGCGTCACCCACTCGCCCGAGCCGCGCAACCTCGACCGGTTCGCCCAGGACGGTTACAGCCTCCTCCTGGCCGGCCACACCCACGGCGGCCAGGTCTGCGTCCCCTTCTACGGGGCGCTCGCCACCAACTGCGGCATCGACCGCCCCCGCGTCAAGGGCCTGCACCGCCACCAGGACTCCTGGCTGCACGTCTCAGCCGGCCTCGGCACCTCCCCGATGGCCCCCTACCGCTTCTGCTGCCCGCCCGAAGCCTCCCTGCTCACCCTCACCCCCCGCCCCGCGGAATAACCCTGCGCGGGGACTCCCCCCGATCCTGTAGACTTTCCGAGGTGCCAAAGAGACGCAATCTCCCACCGCACACCGGGGTGTAGCGCAGCTTGGTAGCGCGCTTCGTTCGGGACGAAGAGGTCGCAGGTTCAAATCCTGTCACCCCGACAAGAGTTTCCCGAGCTCAGAGCCGGGTTTCCCCTCACAGGGAGACCCGGCTTTCGTCTTTCCCACGGGCGCTGTGGGAATTCTGTGGGACGATCTTGCTTTCTTCCTTCACGAGCTGCCGCTCCCGCGCGCGTAGAAGCTGCTCGAGCGTGGCCACGGGAGAACCCGGGCTCAGTTTCAGCCGGGCATCCAACGCCGCGTGCCACTCCTCCGTCAGGTTGTCCATCAGTTCCTTCCGCATGGACGCCGTCACGTGGGTGTACCGGCCAGCGATCCCGCCCATCTCGTGGCCCAGCCGCTCGAGCGACAGAACCTCAGGCGTACGGAACTCCGCCATCAAGGTCTTCAACGAGTGCCGCAGCCCATGCGGAGTGAGATCAGCAGAGATCGCATCCCACTGCGCCTCCGCCCGACCCTGGGAGTTACGGCCGCGCACCGGCAGGCCGGGCCACGGCTCGGCTGTCACCGGCACCGGCCGCGCGATCTGCGGAGCCTTCGGCGGGAACCAGCCCGACGCCGCCGGAGTGAACACCCACGCGGCGAACCCGCTCCTACGCCAGTGCGCCGCAGTAGCCCGATGCACCGGTACCCCACCACGCACGAACCCGAGCTCGGCGACAGCGGCCTCGACCCGTACCCGAGTGGAGTCGGACACACGGTCCGGGTGGTTGAGGACGTTCGACACGGTACCCACCGCGACCTCGGCCAACTTCGCGACCTGGGTCATGGTGACCTTCAACGGGGCGGCACCAGGCACACCACCGTGCCGGCCGCCGAACACGAACGTCCGGTCGTGGCAGGCGCACGGCGTCGGCTGCGTCCTGGTGATGTGATCGGAGATCAGCCCTGACAACCAGCCGGGCAGGTCGACGTCACGATATGAGTCGTCCTTCGGCGGGCAGTGCAGCAGCTCCCCCGTGTCCAGCTCGTACAGCTGACCCTCGACACGAAGTGAACCAAGCCGGGCGTAGGCGGTCTCCAACCCAATGAGCTCACCCCACCGCATCCCCGTGAAGAACTTCGTGACCAGGAGAACGAACTCGTCGTCCCGGCCGGACAGCAGCGCGGCCCGCTCGGCGACGAGCAGCGCCTGGAGCGCGTCCACGATGGCCTTCTCCGGACCGCGGTTCCGCGATCGCCCCGCCCGCTTGCCCTTCCCCCGCCGCTTCGCTGCCGGGTTGACACTGAT
>JBDSTJ010000527.1:0-4178 GCA_039928335.1 Streptosporangiaceae bacterium
TGCTTCCAGCCCGAAGTTGCGGGTGAAGGACAGATAGCTGACCCGGGGGTCGGCCGCCGCGAGACCCTTGATGCAGGCGAGGGTCTCGTCGGTGCTGCCGTCGTCGACGAAGAGGAACTCCACCTCGGTCAGCCCGGCCAGCGCCTCGCTGAGAGCCCGCTGCGCGACCTCGACCTGGGCGCCCTCGTTGTAGCACGGCACGATCACCGTGAGTGCGCGGACGCCGGTCAAAAGAGGTGTTCCGTCCAGGTGCGCGGAGCGGCGTCGGTGACGATCTCCAGTTCGATGCCGTAGTCGAAGTCCCGCGGTCCCCGCGCCGCGATCCAGTCGATCATGCTGGTGAGGCCCTCGCGCAGGGTCGTCCGGGTCTCATAGCCCAGCATCAGCCGCGCCTTGTCGGAGCTGCAGGTGGCGTGGTGGATCTCCAGTGGCCGGGACGGAACGAAGATCGGCCGGCACGGCATCCCGATCAGTTCGGCGAGCGTTTGGGCCAGGTGCAGCACCGTGACCGGGTCCTCGTCCGGGCCGACGTTCATCACCTCGCTCCGCACGCCGGGGTCGTAGCCGAGCCGGACCAGGCAGGACACCACGTCGCTGACGAAGCTGAAGCAGCGCAGCTGGCTGCCGTCGCCGTAGATGATCGGCTGCTTGCCCTGCAGCATCCGATTGATCATGATCGCGGCCACGTTCCGGTACGGGTCGTCATACCGCTGGCGCGGGCCGATGATGTTGTGCGGCACTGCGATGTTGAACTCGACCCCGTGCACTCCACACAGGCTGCGCAGGGTGAGTTCGGCGGAGTACTTGGCCACCCCGTAGGGATCGACAGGCGTCGGCAGGGCGTCCTCGCGGAACGGCGGGATCCCCTTGCCGTAGCGGGCCATCGAGGAGCAGAGCACGATCCGCCGCACGCCCGCCTGGATGGCGGCCGAGGTGACCGCCACCGAGGAGGTGCCGGTGTGCTCGTGCACGTGCAGCGGGGCGAACACGCTGAGCCCCTCATAGGCGGCCGCCGCGCAGTGGTAGACCACGCCGACACCCTCGAGCATGTCCGCCATGGCCTCGATGGTCCGGCAGTCGGCGACCCGGAACTCCGCCCCGTCGGGAATGTTGTCCTTGTATCCGCCGCTGAGGTCGTCGACGCCGCGCACCTCGTGGCCCTCGGCGAGCAGGGAGTCGGCGAGATGACTTCCCAGAAATCCGGCTATCCCGGTGATGAACACGGCATCAGGCACCTGGCATTTCCTTTCCGCACGGGTGGCGTGCAGAACGACCCTGCGGGGGGTAACCCAGGTGAAGGGCCGATCATTCACTGCGAAAAGTACCAGCGTGCGAACGGAATTGGAGAGTTCTATCCGGACAAGCCGGAAGGCTCAACATGGGCATCTTTTGCCCTATGAGTTCGGTGCGAAGTGGTCGCGCGCATGATGATCAGGCCATTGACCAGTTCTTTCATTCCCAGGGCGTAGATCGCCCCGGTGGCCCCGAGCCAGGGGACCACCGCGAGCCCCGTCACCGCGACCGAGGCCATCCCGAGCGTGGCCCCGCGGGCGCTGGCGCGCAGCCCGCCGGCGGTCTCCAGCAGGTAGCCGCAGTAGCTCATGAGCAGGAAGATCGGTGCGCGAGAGGAGATCAGCAGCACCAGGCTGAGCAGCAGGTGGTCGGGCAGGAGGCCGGCGCCGATGAGGACGGCCGCGCCGGCCAGCCAGGCCGCGCTGAGCCAGACCGACAGCCGGGCGATCGCCCGTGACCGGATCAGGCCGCCCGCCGCTCCGGTCCCGGCGAGCCGCACGGCCAGCCGGGGCTGGAACAGCCGCTGCAGGAAGTACGCGAACGCGATGACCATCGCCCAGCCCTGGCCGGCCCGGTACAGGTCCGCGCTCTGGCCGCCCTGACCGGCGGCCCACAGCTCGACGTAGAGCAGGCTGGTGCCCGCGTTGGTGACGACCTCGGTCGTTCCCATCAGCACGATGTTGCCGACCAGCAGCCGCCGCAGCGAACGCCGCACGCCAGGATGCTCCGCGCGGCCCCGGCCGAGTCCGCGCAGCAGGGCCAGGTCGAGCAGGGTCGCGAAGACGGCGAGCCCGGTCAGATAGCCCAGCGGGGTCAGCCCGGCCCACCAGACCAGGGACGCGAACAGCACGGGCGCGGCCGTCAGCACCACATAGTCGGCGACGTCGCGGCCCGGCCGCCCGAGCGCGCGGTGCACCGCGATGCCGAGCAGGTTGCAACCGAGCGCGGTGTAGTAGGCCGCTCCGGCCAGGAACAGCACCCAGTCGGTGTCGGGCGCGACCAGCCAGCCCACCGCGGTCGCGGCGAGCAGCGGCAACGGCACGAGGAAGATGAGCGGCCGCATGAACGTGACCAGGTCGGCGCGGAGCAGGCGGGCCCGGGGGATCAGCCGCAGTGCGGTCTTCTCCGGCCCCGACCTGGTCACCACCAGCAGCCAGCTCGTCGCCCCGATCGCGGTGGCGCACGCCGCCGCCGCCGGGTCCGGCCACGCACCCAGCACCACCAGGCTGCAGACGTACTGGACCAGCACGAACAGGATCCGGACCGCCATCAGCGGGACGAGCAGTCGCGGACCTGACCTGCTGATGGCGCGGACCCGGTCGAGGACGGTCACCGGGCGGCCGCCAGGGACGCCAGGACGCGGTCCCGCAACGGCCGCGACCCGTCGGAGAGATGGACGCCGATCCACTCCTGGAGGCATTGCTCGGAGAACTGCTCGACGAGCAACCGCACCTGCGGGCAGCGGTCGACCCCGAACAGCGCCCGACTCAGCGCGATCGAGCGCGCCCGGTCGAACCTCCCGGTGAGCGCCCCGGGTTCGAGGAGCCGCCGGGCGACCTCCGGATCGGTTTCGAGTGCAGGCCGCCCACCGAGCCAGGTGCTGTCCAGACCGCCGGTGGCGACCCAGTTCCGGGCGTGTTCCATCCGTTCCCGGACGGCGTCCTCCTGCGGCAGCCGGCGGAGCGCGACCTCGACGTCGAAACAGGCCGTCATCAGCGCGGTGACGGTTCTGGGGAAGTCGAGCACCGGTCGGGGAGGGGCCTCGCTGATCTCCTCGAAGCGGGCGCGGACGGAGGGCGAGCCGCAGGCTGCCTGGACGAACTGGTCGAACTCGGAATACCAGCGTTCGATCGTTGTCCGGTCGGCCGGCAGGGCGAGGTCCGCACCGGGGTGCTCGCGGCGCAGCCAGCGGGCCATGGGTACGGTCATCACCGCGGTCAGCGGGTCGCCGTCGGCTGCGCGCTCCGGGCCCGGCAGCTCGCTTCGTCGGCTCGTGACCACGGCCCCGCACCTCCCGCAGGAGTACCGCACGCGCCGGGCACCTACCCCGATCACGTCGACGCCAGGCCGGCCGCACTGCAGGCACCGGCGGGGGCCGGGCGGCGGCCTGAACAGCCTCATCCGACCGACACCACGGGGTGCGGCGGCTGGTGTCCCACAGGTCCTCCCCCTGCCGGCTGCATCAGCGCGGGACCGCGACGGCACGGCAGGGGACGAAGTCCGCGCCGAGGTCGCGTTTGAGCGCGGCCTTTCCCTTGCCCAGCACGAGGCCTTCACCGTGCCGGGCGATGGACCAGCCCACAGCCTCGGCCATGGCGACGAAGTACAGGTGCCGCCGCCCGCCCCGCCCGACCGGCAGCGCGCCCCACAGGAGGAACAGCGGCCAGGCCGGATGGTCCAGGATCAGGCCCACCGCGATCAGCCGGCCGGCCGGGTCCCGGAACGTGATCGCCACGGTCTCGTCGAGCCCGACCAGGGCCTCCAGGTACGCGGTGGGCAGCGGGGGCGGGGCCAGCCGCCCGCCGTACTTGAGGTCGTTCTCCCGTTTCAGGGCGGCGATCTCCGCGCCGGCGACCAGCCCGCGGGCGGGGCCCGTGGCCGTCACGACCGAGGGGTCGGCCTCGACCTGCCGCAGTTGGCGGCGCAGGTCGACCGCGCGGGACCGGCCGAGCGAGGCCAGCCAGCCGTCCCGGTCGGCCCAGGGGAGAGCCAGGCGCGCCACCGGGTTGAGCGGCCGGGCCGGCCGGATCCGGCCGGGCAGCGATCCGGAGTCCAGGTCGCCGACCTCGCGCCAGAGCACGCCCCGGTGGCCCCGGCCCAGTCCCGCGCGCATCGCCCCGGCGTAGGCCGCGAGCAGTTCGGCCCGTCGGCCGCCGGCGCCGGCG
>JBDSTJ010000528.1:0-14414 GCA_039928335.1 Streptosporangiaceae bacterium
TCGCCTCGCAGATGAAGGACGCCGTCGGCCAGTCGGTCTCGGTCCGGATGGTGGGCGACTCCACCGCCGGTGAGGCGGCCGAGTTCGGGGCCTCCGGCCGTACGATCACGTTCTACGGGTTCCTCAAGGCCTATGTCGAGGGCGCGGACGACCCCGACACCAGCGCCGACGACCAGGAGTCGCGCCTGCCGGTACTCGCCGAGAACGACGCGCTGACCGCGCTGAGCCTCACCGCCGAGGGCCACGCGACCCGCCCGCCGGCGCGCTTCACCGAGGCGAGCCTGATCAAGGAGCTGGAGGACCGGGAGATCGGCCGGCCGTCCACCTACTCCTCGATCATCGGCACGATCCTCGACCGCGGCTACGTGTTCAAGAAGGGCAACGCGCTCGTCCCGGCGTTCCTGGCGTTCGCGGTCGTCCAACTGCTGGAGAAGCACTTCGGCAACCTGGTCGACTACGCTTTCACCGCCCAGATGGAGGAGTCGCTCGACGCGATCGCCCGCGGGGAGACCGAGCGGGTGCCGTGGCTCAAGCGGTTCTACAACGGCGAGAACGGCGACGACGGGCTCAAGCACCTGGTGAGCGACCTCGGGGAGATCGACGCCAAGGAGATCAGCTCGTTCCCGGTGAAGGACGGCAACGGGATCATGATCCGGGTCGGCCGGTACGGGCCGTACCTGGACCGGGACGGCGAGCGGGTCAACATCCCGGAGGGGATCGCGCCCGACGAGCTGGACCTCAAGATGGCCGAGGAGCTGTTCGCCCAGCCCAGCGGCGACCGTGACCTGGGCAAGGACCCCGAATCCGGGCACCTGATCGTGGCGAAGTCCGGCCGGTACGGCCCGTACGTGACCGAGATCCTGCCGGAGGAGCTCACCACCACCGCGTCGGGCCGTAAGAAGGCCGGGGCGCCCAAGCCGCGCACCGGTTCGCTGTTCAAGGACATGTCGCTGGACACGATCACGCTTGAGCAGGCGCTCAAGCTGATGTCGCTGCCGCGGGTCGTCGGCGAGATCGACGGCGTTGAGGTGACCGCGCAGAACGGCCGGTTCGGCCCGTACCTCAAGAAGGGCACCGACAGCCGGTCGCTCGCCAGCGAGGACGAGATCTTCACGGTCGACATCGAGAAGGCCAAGGAGCTGTACGCCCAGCCCAAGCAGCGTGGCCGGGCCGCCGCCAAGCCGCCGCTGCGCGAGCTGGGCAACGATCCGGTGTCGGGCAAGCCGATGGTGATCAAAGAGGGCCGGTTCGGTCCCTACGTCACCGACGGTGAGACCAACGCCAGCCTCCGCAAGGGCGACGAGATCGACCAGATCACCGATCAGCGCGCCGCGGAGCTGCTCGTGGAGCGGCGGGAGAAGGTTGCCACGTCGGCGCCGAAACCGGCACGCAAGCGTTCGGTGAAGGCCAAGTCCTGAGCCCCGTCCCGCCGATAGCCTGACGGGCATGAATACGGCTAAACCAGGCGTCCTGCGGATCGGGACCTTCCGCAGGCTGTGGATCACGTTGTGGCTGTCGAGCCTGGGCGACTGGCTGAGCGTGCTGGCGCTGACGGCACTGGCGCGCTCGCTGGCGTCCGACGGCTACACCTCCCAGGCGTATGCGATCGGCGCGGTCCTCATCGTCCGGCTTCTGCCGTCGGTGCTGCTCGCGCCGCTGGCGGGGGCGCTCGCCGACCGGCTCGACCGGCGGCTCACGATGGTCGTCGCGGACGTTCTCCGGTTCGGCCTGCTGTTGTCGGTCCCGCTCGTCGGCAGCCTCGGCTGGCTCCTCGGCGCGGCGTTCCTCGCCGAGTTCACCTCGCTGTTCTGGCGGCCGGCCCGCGACTCGTTGATCCCCAGCGCGGTCCCGGCCGACCGGGTCGGCCGCGCCCGGCAGGTGTCGCGGCTCACGGTCTACGGCGCGGCACCCGCCGCCGGCCTGCTGTTCGCCGGGTTGGCCCTGCTGTCCCGGGCCTTCGAACTGGACGAGAACCTGGCCCTGTACGTCAACGCGGCGATCTTCCTGATCTCTGCCGTGTACGTCTTCGTCCTGCGGTCCGGCCCGCGCGAGCACATCTCCGTCCCGTCCCGGATCGGCCAGGTCATCGACGGCTGGTCCGCCGCGGACCGGGGCCTGATCGCCGGGATCGTCGGCCTGGTCACCGCGATCGGCGTCGTGATGGGAGCAGCCCTGCTCTACGTCGGCGCGATGCACGGCGGCGACGCCGGTTACGGCGCGTTGTTCACAGCCCTGTGCGCGGGCCTGGCGTTCGGACTGTTCACCGGCCCGCGCATGCTCCGCGGCTTCAGCCGGGCCAGGCTCTTCGGCCTCGCCGTCGTCTTCGCCGCGTTCACCCTCGTCCTGGTCGCCCTGATCCACGACCTGGCTGTGGTCGTCATGCTCGTGGGGGTGCTGGGCTGGGCGGCCGGTGTCGCCTGGGCCGCCAGCAGGGTTGTGGGCTCGGACTTCTTCGAGGCGCTCGTCCGGGTGGTCCTGCTGGTCGTGCTCGGGGTCGCGCCGCTGGCCGCCGGCGCACTCGGCCGGCACCTGCTGGAGATCGGCGACGCCTCGTACGGCTTCGACGGCACCAACGGCGTCCTGCTGATCGGCGCACTGATCTGCCTGCTCGCGGGCATCGCCGCCTACCGGCAGGTCGACGACAGGCGCGCCATCCCGCTGTCGCGTGACCTCTATGGTGCGCTGCGTGGTGTGCCCTACGTTCCCGAAGTGCCTGTCCAGGACCGGGGCCTGTTCATCGCCTTCGAGGGAGGTGAGGGCTCGGGCAAGACCACCCAGTCGAGGCTGCTCGCGATCTGGCTGCGCGACCTGGGCTTCGACGTGGTCACCACCCGCGAGCCCGGCGCGACCAAGGTCGGGATGCGGCTGCGCGCGATCCTGCTCGACAAGGAGACCGTCGGGCTGTGCCCCCGGGCCGAGACCCTGCTGTACGCCGCGGACCGGGCCCAGCACGTCGACACCGTGATCCGGCCGGCCCTGGTGCGCGGCTCGGTCGTGGTCACCGACCGGTTCGTCGACTCGACCCTGGCCTACCAGGGGTTCGGCCGGGAACTGCCGGTCGGTGAGATCGCCGTGGTGAACTCCTGGGCGACCGGGCAGCTCATGCCGGACCTGACGATCCTGCTGGACGTGTCGCCGTCGGTGGGTCTCAACCGCTTCAATTCGCCGGCCGACCGGATCGAGTCGCTGCCCGAGGACTTCCACGAGCGGGTCAGCCAGGGCTTCCGAGATCTGGCCGCCGCCGAGCCGCACCGCTATCTCGCCGTGGACGCCTCGCTGGCCCCCTCGGAGATCACCCGGCAGATCCAGGACCGGGTGCTGCGGATCCTGCCCGACCCCGTTCCGGCGGCCGCCGAGGACATCACCTCGACGTTTCCGGCGATCACCGACGCGTAGGTCCTGACAAACCCGGCGTCAGGTTGTTACCCCCAGGCCCCTCCTCAGCAGATCTACAACTCCGTAGCATCACCGGTTTGAGGGCTCCAATACTGGATGTCCTTTCTTTCCGTACCGGGAGGTGCAATGCGTCGCACTCTCATTGCCGTATCGGCCGCCACAGCGGTGGCGGCTGCTCTTGTACAGGTTCCCGCAAACGCGGCCCCCGCGCAGGAGCAGGAGTTCGTAGTCCTCTATTCCACCGGGGCCAGCCTGACCGACGCGCACGCGGCGGTGAAGGCGGTCGGCGGCACGGTCGTGAACGAGAACGCCGAGGTCGGCGTCGCCACGGTCCGGACGACCAACGGCGCGTTCCTGGCCGGGGTCCGGGGCCAGTCGTCGCTCGCCGGTGCCGCGGCGAACCAGATCGTGGCCGCGGTTCCGAAGGACAAGCGAGCCGAGACCGCCGACGTCGAGAAGGTCAGCGGCACCAAGAAGGTGACCTACAGGCCGCGGGAGGAGCCGCTCGCGGACCTCCAGTGGGACATGAAGCAGATCAACGCCGACAGGGCCCACAAGATCGAGAAGGGCGACCGGCGGGTGCTGGTCGGGATCATGGACACCGGCGTCGACGCCAGCCACCCCGACATCAGGGCCAACTTCGACTACGGCCTGAGCCGCAACTTCACCAAGGACCTGCCCGCCGACGCCAACGGCACCGAGATCGACGGCACCTGCGCCTCCGATCCCGACGGTTCCTGCGACGACCCGGCCGACGTGGACGAGAACGAGCACGGCACGCACGTCGCCTCGACGATCGCCTCGCCGGCCAACCACGACGGCATCGAGGGCGTCGCCCCCAAGGTCACCCTGGTGAACCTGCGGACCGGCCAGGACTCCGGCTACTTCTTCCTCAAGCCGACGATCGATGCGCTCACCTATGCCGGTGACCACGGAATCGACGTCGTCAACATGTCCTACTACATCGACCCCTGGTTGTGGAACTGTGCTGACAACGCAGCAGACTCCCCCGACCAGCAGCTCCAGCAGCGCACGATCATCGAGGCCACCAACCGGGCGCTGAACTACGCCTGGAAGCGCGGCGTCACCCTGATCGCGGCGGCCGGCAACGACCTCGTCGACTACACCAAGACCGTCGAGGACTCCGGCTCGCCGGACTACGCGACGACCCCCGGCGAGGCCCCGCACGACCGCACCGTCCCGCCGAGCTGCATCTCCCAGCCGTCCGAGGGCGACCACGTGATCCCGGTCTCCTCCACGGGCATCAGCAAGCGCAAGGCCTACTACTCCAGCTTCGGCAAGGGCTATGTGGCCGTCGCGGCCCCCGGCGGCGACAAGGTCGACACCCCCGACGCGCATGTGAACGACGCGGTCGGCATCTGGGCGGCCTACCCCAAGACGGTCGGCCTGGAAGCGGGCACCATCGACGCCGCGGGCAACCCGACCGTGCCATACGTGATCAAGGAAGGCGACGGGTACTACCAGTCGCTGCAGGGCACCTCGATGGCCGCACCGCACGCCGTCGGCGTCGCAGCGCTGATCATCAGCCACTTCGGTGTCCGGGACAAGAAGCTCGGCGGGCTCACCCTGTCGCCGAGACTCGTCGAGTCCAAGCTCCGCAACACCGCCAACGCCACCCCGTGCCCGACCCCCGCCACCTACACCTACAACTGGTTCTCGCGGGCCGGCACCCCCAACTCGTCCACCCAGACGTGTGAGGGCGGCCTCCAGAACAACGGCTTCTTCGGCAACGGCATCATCGACGCCTACCGGGCCGTCAAGTAGCAGTACCCGTCGGACGCGACCCCCGTGATTTCCATGATCACGGGGGTTTCGCGTTTCCGGGTCGGTAGCCTGGTCCCATGACGGTGTACGACGATCTGGTGGGTCAGGGGCCGGTCGTCGGGCAGCTTCAGGCGGCGGTCGAGGCGGCCCGGCAGGGAGCCAGCGGCATGACGCACGCCTGGTTGTTCACCGGCCCGCCCAGTGTGGGCCTCGCCACGGCGGCCACCGCGTTCGCCGCCGCCCTGCAGTGCCGGGACAACCCGGCCGGCTGCGGGCACTGCGCGGACTGCCACCAGGTGCTCCAGGGCACCCACGCCGACCTGGAGATCGTCCGGCCCCAGGGCCTGTCCTACTCCGTCAAGGAGACCCGCGAACTCGTGCTCAGGGCCGCTTCGCGGCCCAGCGGCGGCCGCTGGCAGATCGTCCTGTTCGAGGACGCCGACCGGGCCACCGAAGCGGCCGCCAACGCCCTGCTCAAGGCCATCGAGGAGCCCCCGCCGCGCACCGT
This sequence comes from Streptosporangiaceae bacterium, assembly GCA_039928335.1. Lineage (GTDB taxonomy): Bacteria > Actinomycetota > Actinomycetes > Streptosporangiales > Streptosporangiaceae > Actinocorallia. The sequence goes on from JBDSTJ010000528.1 coordinate 5,690, forward strand.
CTGGTTGCTGTGCGCCAACTCACCCGACGATCTCGTCATGACGATCAGGTCCCGGTGCCGCCTCGTCACCCTGCGCACCCCGCCCGCCGGGGCCCTCGCCCAGGCCCTGGTCCAGCGGCACGGCATCGACCCGCAGCTCGCCGAGGAGTCCGCCCGCGCCGCCCAGGGCCACATCGACCGGGCCCGGCGGCTCGCGACCGACCCCGAGGTCGGCAAGCGGCGCTCGGAGGTACTGGCCGTACCCGCCCGGCTCAATGCCGTCAGGGCCGCGGTGCTGGCCGCCGAATCGCTGGTCAAAGCCGCCGAGGCCGAGGCCAAAGCGCTGTCGGAGGAGCTCAACGAGTCCGAGACCGGCGCGATGCGGCAGGCCCTGGGCGAGAGCGCCAAGGGCCGGATGCCGCGCGGCACCGCCGGGGCGATGAAAGAGCTCGAGGACCGGCAGAAGTCCCGCGCCACCCGCCTCAAGCGCGACGCCCTCGACCGGACCCTGCTCGACCTGGCCTCCTACTACCGCGACCTGCTGACCCTGCAGCTCGGCGCGTCGGTGCCGCTGGTCAACATGGACAAGGACGTCGAACTGCGCACCAGGGCACGGCAGTCCCGCCCCGAGGCCACGATCCGGCGCCTCGATGCGATCATGGAGTGCCGCGAGCGCCTCGACGCCAACGTCAACCCCCTGCTCGCCGTCGAGGCCCTCACCGTGGCCCTCACCGGTTCCTGAGGAACTCGTCTGGCCTGTCGGCGCACGGCTTCGGCCGGGTGCCGAGACCTCCGCGCTCAGGTCTCCTTGAGATCCTGCCTGATCTTGGCGACCAGTCCGGGAACTGCGGCCTCGACCTGGTCGAGAACGAGCTCGAAATCGGCCTCGCCGCCGTAGTAGGGGTCCGGAACGTCGGGCCCGTCGGCCTCGGGATCGAACTCCCGCAGCAGCCGGACCTTGTCCCGTTCCCGGTCCGAGGCCGCCATCGACCGAAGCTCCCGCAGGTGTCCGCGGTCCAGCGCGATGATCAGGTCGTACCGGTCGAACCAGGAGGCTTCGAACCGCTGGGCCCGGTGCGTGCTGGTGTAGCCGCGCCGCCCCAGCGCCGCCACCGACCGGCGGTCCGCGCCGTTGCCGAGGTGCCAGCCGCCGGTGCCCGAACTGTCGACCTCCACCGCGAGCCCTTCGTCCGCCAGATGACGGCGGAGGATATGTTCTGCGACAGGGGACCGGCAGATGTTCCCGGTGCAGACGAACGTCACGCGATAGACCATGGCTCACAGTCTGCCGGACGGAGCGCTCGTGAAACTGCTCGGACAGGACGTCGTAGGGCAGGACGACCTCGGCCGCAGCCACGCCTGGACCCTGCACCGGGCCTGGCTCGCCGACGGCCGCGAGGTCTTCGTCAAGCGGGGCGCTGATTTCGCCGCCGAGGCCGCGGGCCTGACCTGGCTGGGGGCTCCGGCGGTCGAGGTGCTGTATGAGGGGGAGGGGCTGCTCGTCCTGCCCTGGCTCCCACCCGAACGGCCCACTCCCGCGCTGGCCGAGACGTTCGGCCGGGACCTCGCCGCCGTCCACGGTGCGGGAGCCCCGTCGTTCGGCGCTCCGTGGCCCGGTTTCATCGCCGAACTGCCGCTCGACAACACCCCCGACGACACCTGGGCGTCCTGGTACGCCGAACGACGCGTCCTGCCGTACGCCCGAATGGCCTTCGACCGGGGTGTGCTGACCGACCGGGATGTGCGGAGGATCGAGGAGAAGATGTCCGGACTGAGCGACCTGGGCGAGCCGCCGAGCCGGATCCACGGGGACCTGTGGTCGGGCAACGTGCACTGGTCCGGCGGCCGGGCCCGGCTGATCGACCCGGCGGCGCACGGCGGGCACCGCGAGACGGACCTGGCGATGCTCGCGCTGTTCGGCGCACCGCACCTCGACCGGATCCTGGCGGCCTATGCCGAGGCCGCGCCGCCGGCCCCGGGCTGGCGGGACCGGGTCGCGCTTCACCAGCTGCATCCGCTGCTCGTGCACTGCGTCCTGTACGGCGCTTCCTACCGGGAGCAGACGCTGCGAGCGCTCGAAAAGGCCTGACCCTGCTGGTCCGATCTTGAGTTCCTGGTCAGGGGCGGGTCACGATTCAGCGTGCTAGCGTCGCCGTCATGGGCATGGTGATGGCAGTGAGCTTCACCCGGTACGGACGTCTCTACTACCTCGATCCCGGAACGTTCAGCCCGAAGATCGGCGACAGGGTGCTGGTGCCGACCGAGGCCGGCCCCGAGGTCGCCGAGTGCGTGTGGGCCCCCCAGTGGGTGTCGGAGGACATCGGCGGCCTCCCTGTCTGCGAAGGCCCCGCCACCGACGAGCACCTGGCCCGCGACGAGGCCAACCGGCTGCGCCGCGCCGAGGGCAAGACGATCGCCAAGCAGCTGATCCGCAAGCACCAGCTGCCGATGAAGGTGATCGGTATCGACTACCTGACCAACGACAACTCCTACAAGCTGTACTTCTCCGCGCCCGGCCGCGTCGACTTCCGCGCCCTCGTCAGAGACCTCGCCCGCGGCATGCAGGCCCGGGTCGAACTCCGCCAGATCGGGCCCCGCGACGAGGCACGCCTGCAGGGCGGCATCGGCCCCTGCGGTCGCGACCTGTGCTGCGCGACCTTCCTCAAGGACTTCGAGCCGGTCTCGGTCCGGATGGCCAAGGAACAGGACCTTCCGGTCAACCCCCTCCGCATCTCCGGAGCCTGCGGTCGGCTGATGTGCTGCCTCAAGTATGAGCACCCCCTCTATGTCGAGGCCCATGACCGGATGCCCAAGCTGGGCTCCAAGGTCGAGATCCCCGAGGGCCGGGGCCAGGTCGTCGGCCGCAACGTCCCCTCCGACACCGTGACCGTCCGCCTGGAGGGATCCGGCCGCCGCTGCGCCTGCCCGTCGGCCTCGGCCTGCTCCCCGAGGCAGCAGCACGACGAGCAGTACGGCGGGGCCTCGCCCTGACTCTTGCGGTAAGCCGTCGCCGGGCAGCGCGCCGATGTCATCGATGAGCGAGCCCACCGCCGGGGAGCCGACGCGGCCGTCCAGCGACATGGTGACGACTCTGCCTCAGGGGGAGGACAAAGCCCGGGACGAACCTCCGAACCTTCCCGGGTCGGCTGCATTCTCAGAGGTATGAGCTATCTGCAGACCCCCGAGAACGACCCGCTGTACGACGCGGAACGCGAGGCGACGGGGTACGTCGCCAACTACCTCAAGGTCTTCGCGCTGAGCCCGGCCGTCTTGGAGGCCTGGAACCAGCTCAACGCCGCGGTCAAGGCCGACATGGACCTGCGCCGCTACGAACTGGCCACCCTGGCAGCCGCCCGGACGCTGCGGTCGAGCTACTGCGGCCTCGCGCACGGCGGTATCCTCCGGGACCGGTTCTACGACGCGGCTGCCGTCGAGGCCATCGCCACCGACCCCGCAGACGCCGGCCTCGACCCCGTCGACGTCGAGATCAGCGGCTTCGCCGAGCGGGTCGCCGCCGACGCCACCGCGATCGGCCAGGCCGACATCGACGCGCTGCGCGGCCACGGGCTGTCCGACACGGAGATCTTCCAGGTCGTTCTGGCCGCTGCCGCCCGCTGCTTCTTCAGCACTGCCCTCGACGCCGTGGGTGCGGAACCCGACCCCCAGCTCAGCGCCGGCCTCGAGCCCGGCCTCCGGCAGGCGCTCGCCTTCGGCCGGCCGGTCCCGGATGTCAGAGCCTGATGAACTCCAGGCCCCTGTCCTGCAGGCGCGGCAGCACGTACCTGAGTGAGGCCACGGTCTGGGACCGGTCGCCGCCGCCGTCGTGACAGAGCAGGATGTCGCCGCCCCGCGCGCGCATCATCTGCTGCTCAATGTGGTTGACGCCCGGCCTGGCCCAGTCTCGTGGGTCGATGTCCCAGTCGATCGGGTGCAGGCCGTGGTGGGCGATGGCCTTGAAGACCTTCGGCGACCAGTTGCCGCCGGGCGCACGGAACAGGTGCGGTGTCGCCCCGGTCGTCTCGTGGATCCGCAGGTAAGCTTCGGTGATCTCACGCTCGATCTGCTTGGCCGTCAGGCCCGGCATCCACAGCGGGTGGGTCTGCGTGTGGTTGGCGATGCCGTGCCCGGCCTCGACGATCTCCCTGACCAGCTTCGCGTTGTCCGGTACCTGCTCGCCGATCACGAAGAACGTCGCCTTCACCTCGTGTTTGTCGAGCAGGTCGAGGACCTTCGGCGTCCACTCCGGATGCGGCCCGTCGTCGATCGTCAGCGCGATCCCGTGCTTCGGCGGGTCCTTGACCAGGTCGTGCACATACCGGACGGGTTTGCGGCGGACCGGAACCGGGACGCTCAGCGACGGCGTGGGGGTCGGGCTCGGCGCGGCGGCCGCCTGGACCGTTGGGACGGGCGCGAGGTTCGTATGAGGCCGCGGAACGGGGAACTTCTCGGCGTCTCCGGAGAGGATCACGGAGGTGCCGAGCACCCCCAGGACACCCAACGCGCTTCTGCGGCTTATCTCCTGATTGCCGTCCACACGCCCACCTTACGGGTAGAAAGGGAGACCCACATCCGACTCCCGACGTCGGTCCATAACGATCCGATCCGCGCCCGCAGATGTCACGATGAACTCCTACGGTGATGAGCGAACTGGGGGCACAGTGAAGGTGTTTCGTACCGCAGCGGTACTGGTCGCACTGACCTTGTCCACCGCCTGTTCCACGACCGGGCAACCGAATGGCCCCCAGCCGCCGCCGAGCCAGGGGACCGAGCAGATCGCCTGGTCGGACTGCAAGGGCAAGTTCCAGTGCGGCACGCTCAAGGTGCCCGTCGACTACGCGAATCCGGCCGGTGACCAGTTCACCCTCGCGCTGATCAGGCTCCCGGCGACCGGCAGGCGCATCGGCTCGCTGGTGACCAATCCCGGCGGCCCCGGCGGCTCCGGCATCGAATTTGTGCGCAGCACCGGAAACAGCTTTGGCAAAGAGATCAAGCAGAACTTCGACATCGTCGGATTCGACCCGCGAGGCGTCGGAAAGAGCGACCCCATCCGCTGCCTGAGCAGCGGCGAACTCGACGATTTCTTCGCCGTCGACACCTCACCCGACGACGCCACCGAGCTCGACGGCATCAAGTCCATCAGCAAGAAGTTCGCCGACGGCTGCCGGGCCAAGTCCGCGAAACTCCTCCCTTTCGTCGGCACCAGGAACGCCGCCCGCGACATCGACGCGATCCGCGCGGCCGTCGGCGATGAGAAGCTCACCTATTACGGCGCCTCCTACGGCACCCTCCTGGGAGCCTGGTACGCCGAGCAGTTCCCGCAGAACGTACGGGCTCTCGTCCTCGACGGAGCCGTAGACCCCGCCCTCACCACCTCCCAGACCAACATCGAACAGGCCCGGGGCTTCGAGACCGCCCTCCGCGCCTTCGTCGCCGACTGTGCCAAGGCCACCGCCTGCCCCCTCGGCCAGAACATCGACGCCGGCCTCACCAAGATCTCTGACCTGCTGACCTCGGTCGACCGCACCCCCCTCACCACCCTCGGCACCCGCCGCCTCGACGAATCCCTGCTGGCCCTGGGCATCGCCACCCCCCTGTATCAGAGGGACGCCTGGCCCCTGCTCCAACAGGCTCTCAAGCAGGCTCTCGCAGGCGACGGCAGCACCCTGCTCCGCTTCGCAGACCTCCTGGTCGAACGCGGTGAGAACGGCGACTACTCCAACCAGTCCGAAGCCAACATGGCCGTCAACTGCGTCGACAAGCCCAGCCCCGACCCCGCTGGCTTCGCCAAGGACGCCGCCGCCGCCAAAAAGGCCGCCCCCCGGTTCGGCCCGTTCATCGTGTGGAGCACCCTGCCCTGCGCCTACTGGCCCGCCAAACCCACCGAAGAGGCCCGCCCCCTCAAAGCCGCAGGCGCGGCCCCCATCGTCGTCGTCGGCACCACCCGCGACCCCGCCACCCCCTACCAGTGGGCCAAGAACCTCGCCGCCGAACTCGACTCCGGCATCCTCCTCAGCCTCAACGGCGACGGCCACACCGCCTACCTCAGCGGCCCGCCCTGCATCAGGACCGCGATCGACACCTACCTCCTCACCACCAAGGCCCCCCAGGACGGCACGACCTGCTGATCGATAAGGTTGTGCATCGCACCCTCGCGAGGCTGTAAACTAGCCACCGCCCGGCTCCATCGGGGCGGGCCGCCTTAGCTCAGTCGGCAGAGCGATTCACTCGTAATGAATAGGTCAACGGTTCGATTCCGTTAGGCGGCTCCAGCTCAGAGGCCCCCTCCACGACGTGGAGGGGGCCTTGTGCTAACACGGGTGCTCACAGGGCTCGTCCATGGCCTTGGCAAAGACCTGGGCAGCGGTGACCTCAGCCGACCCGGCGCGGAACGCCTCCGAGGAGGTGTAGGCGTTGAACGCGGCGTCGTCCTCGAAGTCGAGGACGGCCAGGTAGCCGTGTGCGCCGTTGCGGGTACGCAGCAGCCGTGCGTTGTGCAGCCTCGGCACGTCGTGTGAGGGTGGCGCGCATGCTGGCGGTGAAGTTGTCCTCGAACGCGCCCTGGGCGGGCGTGGCGACGGTGAACTCGGTGACGGCGGTGATCATTCCTGCCTCTTCTGGTTGTTGGCGTGATGCCGGTGGCTGTCCCGCCCGGTCGACGCCGGCACGGCGATGGCGATGATGTGCACCGCGTGTCCGATCAAGTCTCTCTGCGGGGTGCGGCTACGGGGCGGGAGCCGGGCTCGGGGCCGCGGCCGGCTGAGGGAGCCTGCCTGTGCGGCGGGCCCAGATTTCGAACGCGACAGTCATGAACGGGGGTACGGCGGCCAGCAGGGCGAAGATCGTGGTCCGGCCCAGCCGCCACTTCAGCCGGATCGCGACCAGGACGGTCAGGGACACGTAGACGATGAAGGCGGCACCGTGGAGGGTGCCGAAGATCCGTACGCCGAGTTCGGTGGTTTCGGGGATGTACTTGAGGTACATCCCGACCAGCAGCCCTGCCCACGTGCATGCTTCGATGACCGCGATCCAGGTGAACGCGCGCAGCAGACGCCCGGAGCCGGCTTCGGCGGCCCGTGCGGCCGGCACGTCGGTGGAAGACGGTTCGGCGGCGGGCGTGGAAGGCGTCTGCGGGGTGTCGGGGCGTGCGGGCCACAGGGCGCGGTCGCCGAGCAGGCGGACGATGGCGGGGACCAGGAGCGGACGGATGAGGAAGGTGTCCAGCAGGATGCCGAAGGCCATGGCGAAGCCGAACTGGAACAGTTCGCGGATGGGCTGGGTCATCAGGACGGCGAAGGTCGCCGCGAGGATGAGGCCCGCGGAGGAGACCACGCCGCCGGTGCGCGTCAGGGCGGCGGTGATCGCCTTCGCGGTGGGCTGGGTGCGCAGTTCCTGCTTGAACCGGCTCATGATGAAGATGTTGTAGTCGACGCCGAGCGCGACGAGGAAGACGAAGATGTACGCGGTGACGCGGTTGCCGATGCCGTCGTCACCCAGGACGGTCACGGTGAAGAAGGTGGTGGCGCCCAGGGTGGCCAGGAACGACAGGATCAGGGTCGCGACCAGGTAGAGCGGGGCAAGGAGCGAGCGGAGCAGCAGGACGAGGACCGCAGTGACGATGGACAGGACCAGGAGCACGATAAGCGTTGTGTCGCGGTCGAGAGCGGAGCGGATGTCGGCGGTCTGCGCGGTCTCGCCGCCGATGAGCACCGTGGCGTCCTGCACTCCGGCGGAGTGGGCCGCGGATTGTGTGGCCTCCTTGAGGGGACCGATCGCGTCGAGTGCCTTCGAGCTGTAGGGGTCGAGGTCGAGGACGACGTCGTAGAAGACGGTCTTGCCGTCCTTGCCCATGCGGGGTTCTGCGACACGGCTGACGTGATCGGCGTCGGTGAGCGCGGTGGCAATGTCGGCGGGTGCGGGGCTGGAGCGCAGGTTGTCCTGGGAATGGACGACGACGGTGCTGGGGGCGATCTCGCCGGGCCCGAATTCCTCCTGGATGAGGTGCTGCCCGTGCTCGGACTCGGTGGCGGCGCGGAAGCCGCTGAGGGTGTTGAAGCTCTCCTGGTAGCCGAGCAGTCCCGCGCTCAGCACCACGAGGAGTGCGATCACGGCCGAGGCCACCTTGACGGGGGCCCGTGCGACCAGGGCGGCGATGCGGTGCCAGATGCCTGCGCGGCGACTGCGTTCGGCGGCCTTGTCCACGCCCCCGGGCCAGAAGACGCCCCTGCCCAGCAGGAGGACCAGGGCGGGGATGAAGGTGAACGCCACCAGCGCCATGACGGCCACGCCCAGGGCGAGGTATGGTCCGAAGCCATGAAGTGCCGGGGAGACGGCCACGAGCAGGGCGAACATGGCGAGCACGATGGTGGAGGCGCTGGCGAGGACGGACTCGGCGGTGCGGCGCACCGCGGTCTGCATCGCGCGGGCGCGGTCCGGCTCGTGGAGCAGGGTCTCGCGGTAGCGGGCGGTGATGATCAGCGCGTAGTCCGTGCCCACCCCGAACAGCATCACGGTCATGATCGAGGCGGTCTGGGAGCTGACCGTGATGACTCCGGCGTCCGCGAGAATCGCGCCGAGCGTCTCCGCCACGCGCATCGCCACGCCCACGGCAAGAAGCGGGACGAGCGCCATCAGGGGCGAGCGGTAGATCGCCAGCAGGATGATCAGGACGAGCAGGATGGTGGCCAGCAGCAGGACTTTGTCACCGCCGCTGAAGACCTTCACGGTGTCGGTGGCGATCCCGGCGGGG
>JBDSTJ010000529.1:0-8714 GCA_039928335.1 Streptosporangiaceae bacterium
TCGGCCAGCAGGCGGTTCTCCCGATGCAGCGCCTTCTGCAGTCCCTGGACGAGGTCGGGGATGACCGTGCTCTCGTCGATGTCGCTGGGCGGCATGATCAGAACGCCGTCGCCGCTGCTCTGTACGATCTCCTCTGGTAGTCCGGCCTCCCGGCAGGCCGCGAGCATCACGTCGACCAGCGCCTGCTGGGACCGGATCTGCTCCGGCACCAGCCGGCTGCTCCAGCCCTTGATGTCGGCTGCCCCGCACAACGAACGGCGTGAACGTGTCATCTACTTTCTCCTTCTCAGCGCGCGGTGCCGGTCACATGTCGATCGGTTCGAGAGACAGGGAACGGAAACCCCTGACCTCCTCGGGCAGCCGCAGATCCTGGAACTGAGCGGAGGCCACCAGCGAGTTGAGCAGGCTGCTCAACGCGGAGGAGAGCGCTTCGCTGTTGCTGACGCAGTCGCCGTCGGCGACATAGGCGGCCAGCGTCGACATCCGGCTGAGCACGGAGACGACCGCTGCACCGAAACCGTAGGTGATGATGTGCGGATAGGGCTTCCACTCCCGGTCGGTGAGTGCGCGCAGCGGTTCGGCCCAGGCGTCCGCCGGGGTGTCGGAAGGCGCACCGTCCGTCAGTAGGAAGATCACGGGCCGCAGGACGGTGACCCCCTCGGCGGCGAGGTGGGGCAGATCCACCTCGATCCGCTCGCGCAGGAGCCGGAAGGTGGGCCCGAAATTGGTGACGCCTTTGCAGTCCACCGTCGGCAGGCTCCTGAGGTCCTTGATCCCGGTCATCCGGAGCACCACGTTCGGCGTGGTGCTGAACGTGATGATCGACAAATGGATGAACTCGGCGATCCGGGGGCTCAGGTACAGCGTGTTGACGATCTTGGCAAGGGTGTCGTTCAGCAGGTCCTGATGGGCCTTCATGGAACCGGACACATCGAGCACGACATAGGTCGGCATGCCCTTGCCGCGGCTGCCCGCCGGGATCTGGTCTGGTGTGGTCATGGCTCTTCTCGCTTCGGGATCGCTTCAGGGGAACAGGGACGTGACCAGGCCGCCGGCCGCGACCAGGGCGAGGATCATCGCGCAGGCGATGACCGCCAACGTGACCGCCAGCGTGACCAGCCGGTCCTCCGGGAGCCTCGGCGCGGATTCTGGTACGGGCCCGGGTTCTGGTACGGGGGCGGAATTCGGCGGGTCGGCGACGGCGAGCCCGGCCGGGGCGCGGATCACCGGCGGCGGTGCGGGAGGGACGGGATCGCAGGACTCGAGCAGGGCGTGGAGTTCGTTCACCGTCGGGCGCTGATCGGCGGCGGAGGCCAGCCCCCGCCACAGAGCCCGGCCCAGCGGAGCGATCCGGGTCTGCTCCGGCAGGGCCGCGAAGGCCCGCTGGGGATCGTCGCCCCGCAGCCCGGTCAGGCAGCGCACCACCAGCACAGCGATCTTGTAGCGGTCGGCCCGGACATCCAGCCGCTCGTTCTGCTGGACCAGGGGGTCGTTCCAGGTGTTCGACTCCACCCAGGGCCGGTCGTGGAATCCGCAGGCGTCCACGTCCAGGACGAAGACCCGCCCGTTCGGCCGCGACCAGAAGGCGTTGGCGTAGGACCAGTCGCCGTACACGACCTGGTGCCGTTCGAACAGGGCACCCGCCGCGACCAGGTTCCGCGCTACCGCCATCCGCTCCCGGGGACTCGGCCGCTCCCAACCGCGCCGCCGGTAGAACTCCGGATCGGTCTGCACCAACTGATCGATGTCGAGCATGACCTCCTGCGCCGGGCCGAAGATCATTTGAGTCGGGGCTCCGAACTCTGTCGGGGCCTTCGCGAGGAGCACCCCCGCCGTGAGGTCACCGTCGACGACCCGGCTCACCGGCCAGCAGATGGACCCGTCGACCAGCGCACGGTCGGTGTCGGTCATCTTGCCGGGCAGGGCGATCAGCCGGTCGAGTACCTCCACCGGTTCCTTGGGGAAGCCCGGTTTGTAGCGCTTGACCAGCCAGCCGGGATGCCGGGCGCTCTCATAGACCAGTGAGGACTCGCCGTTCTCCCCAGCGAGCACCCGCAGTTCCGCCCCCACGTGCGCGAGCGGGGTGACCGGCCGGAACGGGTGGCCCGACCAGGAGTTCATCGGTCGCACCAGACCACCACCGCGGTCCGGTCGTCGAGCTGGCCGTCCGCCTCGTACCCGACCTCCCGGACGAACGAGGCGATGTGCGGGGGCCGCGCCCAGCGCTCGGCGAACCAGGACCCGCTGCCGCCGGCGAACGCATCGCCCACCCCGTCGGTGGTGAACGCCAGGACCGAGCCCGGCTCCAGCCGGACGGTCGTGCACTCCGCCTGGTCGGGGTGGAACGGCAGGAACCGCGCGAGCCTGCCGGAGTCCAACCCCGACTTCTCCTCGCCGATCAGCCGTTGCCACCCGGCCGGCCTCCGCAGCCACGCCCCGACGTCCGCCACCGACGCCAGCCACACCTCACGCCCGCCATCGGCGTCGGAGCTGACGGGGATGACCGCCGCGAGAACGGCCGCCCGCACATCGTGCTCGGTCACACCGTGGTGTTCGGCCGTTCCTGCCATCTGTCGGGACGCCTCCAGGAAGAGGGTCGCCGCGTCCAGTGGGACGTCGGCGGCCAACTCGGTCCGGAGCCTGCCGACCAGAGCCGCCACCGCCACGTTCGCTCCCAGATGGGAACGCCTGCTGTCGGACATCCCGTCCGCCACGGCCACGATCAGGAATTTCTTGGCCTCGTCCCGCCCGAGCCGGTAGGCGTCCTGACGGGGGACCGCCGGTTCCTCGCATCGGTGCCCGGGACCGACCATCGACGCCGCCCGCACGGTCAGTGCTCCGACACTGACCGCGTCGGCCGCGATCCCCGACAGAGCTGGTTCGTCCGGCAGCCGCCAGGGCAGCCGGGACGCGGCCGGGGTGCCGCCGTGCGGGCTCGGAAACGCCATTTCCCCGTCGCCGGGGTCAGCGGCCGGGACCCTGCCACCACGGAACAGCTTCGGCATCAGGCGTTCTCCGCGCCGCCGTCGGTCTCCCAGGGCAGCGGCTGCCAGCTGGTGACGTTGCCCGGCGCGCTCTCGACGATGTCGGCGGGCATGATGTCCGGCTCCTCATCGTTGCGGGCCGGGGACTGAACGGCTTGGATCGCCGGTGGCGGGGCAGCGCCGAGACCACCGGCGATGCCCGCGATGGGCGACATCAGGGCGTTGCGGTAGGGCTCGATGTCGGCCTCCTGGATCAGGTCGCGGTCGACCATCTTGTTGAAGAGGTCCACGCGCTTGCCGTCGGTCATCTCCCGGTTCCTGCGCAGGTCGTCCAGGACCTTGGGCACCGATGCCGGATCCCGCGCCATGGCGAGCAGGATCAGGTCGTCCTCGTTACGGGCGTTCAGCCGCAGGTGGTCGAGGTCCAGGGACTCGTTCTCCCGGTCGAAGCGCTTCTCGACCCGCTTGCCGATCTGGGTGCTGTACTTCTCGTCCGGATCGACCTGCGCCGAGCACTGGAAGACGGTGATCCCCTCGGGGATGGTCGCCTCACGGTTGTCCAGCTTCAGGTTGAGCTTCTGCTCGAAGGCCTGGGTCTGGTTGATGGCGAACTCCCGGCCGATCTCCCGGATCTTCTTGCGCAGCCGGGTCCGCACGACCTCCATGCCGTCGTCGATCCGGCCCTCCACGATCGGGACCGGGTCGGTGACCCGCCAGCCGACGTCGAGCGTGACCTGGAAGCTCGCACCCTCGGAGCCGCTCGGGACCTCCTCGCTGAGGGTCCCGTAGTGCCGGGACAGGTCGACCTCGAACCGCCACTGGTACTTGAGTTTCCCGATCACCTTGGGCGGCTTGGCCAGGCGCACGGCCTCACCGGAGCTGGTGGTGAACAGCAGGGCCCGGCCGGGTTGGACAGCGGTGTTGGGCGCGGTCTTCATGTCCTGAACGTCGAGAATCAGGGACCGCGGCCGCAAGGGCTCTCCCGGCGCGGGACGGGGCATGGCCGGGTCGACCGGCGGGTTGGGGGGTCGCTGTGCATTCATGGTGGGTCACCTTCACTGGGCGGCGAGTGCTTGCAGGACTTCGGCGGAGCAGAGCGGCGCGCTACGCGGCCCCTGGGACCAGCGGCCGGCCTCCAATCTGATGATCTTCTTGGTGCGGTCGTCCGCGGCGGCCTCGGTCAGCAGCCGGACCAGGCACCGGCGCATGGTCGGGAAACGCTCCGTCTGGCGGGCCCACGTGGCGAGGATGTCCTTGGCGCTGTGGTGCAGGCCCGGCGCGGTCAGCGCGTCCCGCCACAGCTCGGCGATCTCCCGCTGCCGCACCGGGTCGAGAGCGGCGATGTGCAGCAGCCCGGGCCAGGTGGCGGGACCTTCGGAACCCGCGTCGATGTCGCGGATCAGGTCGGCGGAGGCCAGCATGAACGCCAGCCTCGCGGCCGTCCTGCGGTGCGTGCTGCGGCCTCTGATCCAGCTCAGCAGCAGTTCCGGGGCCTCCAGGGAGACGCCTTCGAACTCCCACATCTCGGTGATGGCGTCGCAGACCGCGAGCACCACCTCGAGATCCTCGGTGTCGCTGAGCTCCGCCAGGATGCTCAGTGAGGCGGCGATGCCGGCCGCGTCGAACTCCACTCCCCAGGCAAGGGCCGCCGTGGCACGCAGCCGCGGGTTGTCCTCCTCCCTGCTCCAGGTGCGCACCAGGTCGCGGACCGCCTCCCGCAGCCCTGGCTCGCGGGCCGCGACCCGCAGTGCCTGGGCGGCGGCGTGCCGCAGCCGCGCGTCGGCATCGTGAGCCCAGGGCGAGATCACGTTGGCGCGGACGTAGTCGAACACCCGGCTTGCCAGGATGCCCGTCGCGACCGCCACACGGACCCGCGCACTGTCCATGTCGTGGGTGGCGCACCGCCGCAGCCAGTTCAGGAACTGCGGTCGGGCCGCGTCGTACTCGGCCCAGAAGTACAGCAGGACACGTTTCGGCACCGCGGGATCCACATAACGCACCACCTCGGTCGGTGCGTCGGCCCCGTGCCGGGTGCCTACCTTCGACGGCTCGACCCGTGCGTACAGGGTGCGCAGCCTGGTCCGTTTGACCGCGCGCAGGGGCGCGAGCCGGCTCGGCTCGGTGTCCTCACGCGGCGTCTCAGGCTCCAGCCTGCGCTGCAGGAGTGTCGCCGCCGAGGACACCGTCTCATACGGCTCCCCGCCCAGAACGGCGACGGCCACCGCCAGGCACTGGGTCGGCAGGTCCGGCAGGCTCTCGAACCAGTCCTCGAACTTCTCCTCGCCCCGCAGCGCGACCGCTTCGCGCACCGAGGCGGCCAACGGCCTTCGCTCCCGGAAGGCGCGGGCCAGCAGGTCGGCGACCAGCATGGCTTCGCGCGGCGGCCCTTCGCCGGCCAGCGTGCCGACCAGGTCCTCCACCTCCGGGTCGGCCAGCACCGTGGCCGTGTCCGCTTCGCCCAGCCGCCAGGTGAGCCGGCAGTGCACGATGGCGACCCGGTCATGCGCCGCGGCGAAGTTCACCACCAACTCGGAGATACCCGGGTCGGCGAACTGGCAGCCCGCAGTCACGGTGATCACCAGTCGTGCCTGCCGGCTCTCCAGCACCGACCTGAGCTCGGTGAGCAGCGCCATGGTCAGTTCCTTGGCTGCTGCCACCGGCAGATCCGCCAGGATGTGGCCGCCGCCCTCGGCGAGGTGCACTCCGCTCAACCCGCTCAGCCCCGCCTCCGTCCGCAGCCCGAACAGCCCGCGGGAGTCACTGAGCAACAGCCTCCGTGCCGCCGCGTACTTGCCCTGGTCCCGGGCCGCCCGAAGGATCACCACGCGCTCGTCCTGGACGGCCTTGAGCAACTGCTCGAAGCCGGCGGGATCCACATAGGCAGTGATCTCGTCGATGTCCGGGGCGGGCAGCGAGAACCGCCGGTCCGCGTCGGCTGCTCCGGGCTGGATCGTGTAGGTGTTGTGCTGGTCCCGCCCGATCGCGGTGCCGCCGTTCACCGCGGAGTGCCCGAAGCTCTGCCAGGCGTCTCGTTCGGTGTCCAGCCGCCCGCCGGTCATGCCGGGCTGAGCGGCCCGCGCCGAGTACTCACGCCCGATGTTGTCGGCCTTGCGGGCCGGCTCGTCCACCGCCGCAACCGGGGACTCGCCCGCGGCCTGGGCCGGGGGATCGACCTTGTCCACCGGCTTGGGCTGGTCATCGCCGGCTGGGCTACTCGCCTCTTCGCTCATGGTTCCCTCCGTGGTGGTGCTGGTCTCGTCCGATGGCGACACCGCCCGTGATGGTCGCCCCCCTGAAGCTGCTCCAGGTTTCGCGCCCGGATTCCCCGCAAGCCTCCGGCTGGCCCTGCACGGTGTCGTGTCCGTCGTGTTCGTCGTGTTCGTCGTCGGGCGGATCGTCCAGGACCAGGTCGTGCACGTTCGTGCTCCCGTCGGGGATCCAGAGCCAGCCGTCGGCGTCGAACTCCTTCTCCCGCACCCGCACCTTGCGGAACTGGCGTGGTTCGAGAGAGTCGGTGAGCTGCTCGCTGACCGTGTCGGTGAACACCCGGTCGGAGAGGATCACCGCGAGGTTCGTCCTGGAGGCCTTGAGGACCTGCCGCAGCGGACGGGAACCGCAGAGCCTGGCCACGACGACGGGTCCGGCGCCGGTGTGGCCGAAGGGACCGGGAAGGGCCACGCCGTAGTGCACAGCCAACCTGACCCGTAGCTGGGCCTCGGCTGAGGAGAGCTGGTTGTGGCCGCGCAGCGCGCCGGCGAACCGGGGTAGGAACGACTCGATGACCTGCGTCTCGGGCTCGGTGACGGGCAGCACCGCCAGTTCACCGTCGCCGGTGCCCTGCCTCGACCAGGCCGGCCGGTCCAGCCCGGCACTGTCCGCGGCCAGGTTCAGTGCGTCGAGCAGGCCCCTGTGGAGCGCTGAGTGCATGCCCCCGGTCCGGGTGCCATACCCCTGCACGTCCACTGCGACCAGCAGTCTCCGTGGGCTCATGTCAGTCCTCCCGCCTGCGGGCCCAGGGCCCTGCCGGGCGTGCTCATCGGCGTCCGAACTCCTCGCGGTAGATGGTCTCGAAGACCAGGTCGCCCAGTCGGCTGGCCTTCTGGCCGAGCAGCCGGCGGTCGACGCCGAGCGCACGGTTAACGATCTTGATGGTGTCCTCGTGGTCGGACGGCATCCGCTCGATCAGCGCGCTCACCGTCGAGTCGAAGCGTTCGCACTCCTGCTTGAGCTCCAGCCGGGTGCTTCTGGGCGAGGCGACCGCCCGGCTCAGCTGCTCGCTGATCCCGAGAGCGAAACCGAGAAGCGCCTGTTCCATGGCCGTCAGTACGCCCATGGCCCGCAGCACCTGGTTGCCGGTCAGGTCCTTGAGCGCCACCCCACGAAGACCGGGCGCGTTGTGCCTGACCAGCCTGCGTTCCGGCAGGCTCGGCACGAACTGGCCGAACCAGAATCGCTGCGCCTCCACCAACGCGTCGCGAAGGGTGCGCAGAAGGTCGTTGCACCTGCCGGAGAGGTACTCCATCGCCTCGCCCTCACCCAGTTCGATCCACGTTCCGGGCTGGCCCGGCGCAGTGCCGCCGGTCGGGAGGTCCGAGGTGGCCGGTCGGTCCGGGTGCCCGCGGACGCTCTCCCGCAACTCCTGGACGTCACGCTGGAGCTTCTGCAGCAGTTCCAGCTCCGATGACGGCCTTTCCACCGGGACGAAGGCCCGCAGTGTTTCCGTCAGATTGTCGGTGAACCCCGCTTTGCTCCAGTCCAGAACCCTGCCGTAGGCGAGGGAGAACTCCTGGGCATAGGACTCGGCGAGCAGCCCGGTGACCACGAGCACCACGTCGCGTTGCGGGGCTCCCTGGCCGCTGCGGCTGAGCCCGCTGATCGACTCACCTCTGGCGATCACCGCGATGCACTCCTCATCGGTGAGCACCGAGTCGATGATGACGAACCCGCAGCCGTCGTCGGAGCTGTTGCGCGCGGGAATCCAGAGATCGGGCTCGTCGTGACGGAGGGAGTTCCGGCCGGCAGGCCGGACCACGCGGTATCCGAGCCTGGCACAGTGCTCGGTGATCTGGAGCTGCGCGTCGTCGACGGTTCCCGGACTCGACTGCTCCTTGGCGGCGACCTGCATCTCGAGCTCGTCGATCTTCTCTCGTCCGCCGGACCTGCGGTAGGCGTGATGGCAGATCGCGATCGACCGCCGGGGATGTCCGCCGGTGATCCGCCACAGCGCCGTCACGGCCGCGGAGGTGAACGGCTCCAGGACGCGTTCCCCGTTCTCCTGCAGCTGGGCTTCACAGATGTACTCCTCGATCTGGTTTCCGGTCAGCCAGGTCGGTTTGATCACGTTCGCGTTCACCCGCTGGTGAACGCTGGGCGGAAGCGCGCTCCAGAAGTCCTGCAGCCCGCAGAGGGTCAGCAGGGCCCCGGTCTCCGCCGCCCAGCCCATGAGCGGAGTGAGGGTGCTCGCGGTCACCGCTTCGAGACTGGTGTTCCCGTTCTCCCGTAGCTGCTGTAGTTCGTCGACGATCAGGAGGAGGTGCCGGCCGCCATGCCCGAACAGCAGGGACAGCGCTCTCAACGCGGCGAGGGCACCGTCATCGTCGTGGACCTGGGAGGAGGTGATCCCACGGTCGCGGAGTGCCTGCCGCTGCGGTTCGGTCAGCTCACCGCCACGCAGCCACTGCCAGGCCGCACCGGCCATTCCCTCGTGCCGCAGCAGGGTCAGTGCCGTGG
>JBDSTJ010000530.1:0-5199 GCA_039928335.1 Streptosporangiaceae bacterium
ACCCCGGAAACCTCGACCCGACCGACCAAACCCGCCAGACCCGCCTCACCGATATCCAGGGCACGACCCACCCGCTCGGCCAACTCCAGACACACCGCCCCCGACCCCGGAGCCTCCCGCCCCGCCAGCTCCAGGACAACGGTCTCCAGCACCTCGACCAGTTGACCGGTCGAGGCAGAGGAGAACCCCGCCATTGCGTCCATGGTTCGATTCTACGTTCCACACCAACCATTCACCATGCTTTAACAGAAAGGATCTAGAACAAACCATCGAGCATAATCATAATGGTCGTAATGTCGCGAATGACCGACAATTCGAGAGCGTATCGAGAACCCGGAACCCCATCTCAGGAACCATCACGACCCCGGCACGCAGGTGCGCGGCCGAGTGTTCGGGACCGAACAGACGACCGCTGTGGAGCGGACCCGCCCGCATCACAACCGGCCGGCGGGCAGGTCAGTGTCGGGCTGAAAGCCGAAGCGGACTCCCCCTCGACGGGCATCACATCGCCGACCTCCTCGACTCCGAAGGCTCCGAGATCACGATCGCCGACGTTGTCGAAGCCGCCCGCCGCCGCAGCACGACCGCCCTCGGCCAGGCCTCACCTGGCGGGGTTACCGGACCTTCGCCGCAGAACGAGGCGCCAGGCGATCTTCTGGACGAGCAGCGTCAGCCAGCCTGCGATGATCATGCCCAGGATGTTGATGCCGAGCTGCTGGAACGAACCGTTGACCTCGTTCCAGTGGCCGAGCGCGTAGCCCACGGCGATGTTGCCGGCGGCCGGAACCGTGGTCACCGAGATGAAGACTCCGACGAGCGCCGAGGACTTGCCCGACGTCATGGACAACACGCCCGCCGCCCCGGCGAGCAACGCGACGATGAACGACCAGCGGTCGGGGTTGTAGACGAACCCGGTCAGCGGCCGCGCGTCCGGCAGCCGGTCCACGTTGAGCACCCCGATCTCATGGCTGACCCACGCGCACATCCAGGTGATCGCGATCGCCACCACGAGCCCGATCACGAGGGTGCGAACCGCCCGGCCGATCCGCTGCCAGTCGCCGACGAGCAGGCCATAGGAGATTGCCGCGACCGCTCCGAACTCGGGGCCGAGCACCATCGCGCCGACGATCAGCACGGGTGAGTCGATGATCGCGGCGATTCCGGCGAGCTGAGTCGCCAGCGCCAGGAATGCGAGGAAGGACCAGGTCAGCTGGATCTCGTCGTCGGTGCGCTGCTCGATCTCCTGCCAGATCACCGCGTCGTCGCCGTGCCCGGGGGCCTCCTCCTCCGCTGCCTTGGCGCACTTTGAGATCGACAGCTCGATCGGCTCGAAGGCGATCGAGCCCCGGTCGGGAATGCCGCGTTCCTTCAGTTCTTCGATGATCTCGTCGACGGACTCCCGAGCGAGGTCGCAGAGCAGCAGGTCGCCCTGGGGTTCCCTGGCCGAGCCCGGCAGCACCACCACGTTGGTCGCTCCGGGATGGTCGGCCAGCAGAGCCCCGATCTCCTCGGTCTGATCCGGTGGGACGATCACCCGCATGTGCAGCATGACGACATCGTGCCGTACCGACCGGTTGTTCGCGTCCTTGCCGAACACGGGGACCAGGGCGATGTTGTCGCCGCCGCGGATGGCCGTGACTGATCGCTCGGCCTTGCCTTGCCGGTCAGGCGGTCGGGGTGGTGCGGTGCGAGCGGGCTCGGGCCAGGGTGCCGGTGATCACGGCGGTCAGGCCGATGACCAGGGCCACGTAGGCGCCCGCTCGGCCGTTGCCGGTGCCGAAGCCGCCGCTGGAGGTCGCTAGGTGCAGCCCGGCGAGGGCCGTGCCGAGCAGGCCGGCCGCCGCGCCCGCAGTGGCGGTGCGAGGGGCGGAACGGGCCAGGGCCAGCCCGCCGAGGACCACGCCGATCAGCGCTACCGCCGAGGCCAGGACGGCGCCTGCTCGCTCGTTGCCGGTGCCGAGGTCGCCGGCCATGATCAGGGCTTCTGCTGGGCGCATCGCACTCTCCTCGTCTGATGTTCGGATGTGGTCCGATGATGTCTGTCGGAGCCGCTGCCGGTCGTCCTCCGTGCGCAGACAATCCGCGCTGCCTCCTGTGGGGTAGGCGCCTACCGCAGTCGGCGCAGGTGCGGGGGGAGTACCGCGTGCGCGGTAGGTGACAGGTCATCTGGGGGAAGGATCCGTGCGCGGCGCATCCCGGTTATGGTGCGTTCATGACCATGGGACGGGCCAGGGTCGGCGGCTGGACGATCGCCGTGGGCGTGGCGGTACTGCTGCTGGTCGTCGGGCTGTTCGAGCATCAATCGGCTGCTGCCCGCGATCTGATCGGTTACGGGCTGCTTGCGGCAGGCGGGCTGGCGCTGGCCGCGCGTCGCAGGGCTCCACTCGCCGTCTTGGCCTTCACCGGGTTGTGCGCGGTGGGATACCAGGTATCCGGTTTCGAGGTGCCGGCCGTCGCCTATTTGGTGGCGGTGTACGGCGCCGTACGGGCGGGGCATCTCGTGATCACAGTGGCGGTGTCCATGGGCCTGCTGGTCCTGCTCACCTTCGCCGCACTGGCTGGGGGCGGGGCGGTCGAGCAGGCCCGGGGCATCCTCGAGATCGCCTGGCTGATCGCCGCCGGTGCCGCGGGTGAAGCGCTCAGGCAGGCCGAGCGACGGGCCGACGAAGCCGAGCGCACCCGGGAGGAGGCCGCACTGCGCCGCGCCGGCGAGGAGCGACTGCACATAGCCCGGGAGCTGCACGATTCACTCACTCACCAGATCTCGGTCATCAAGGTGCAGGCCGAAGTCTCCGTCCACCTGGCACGCAAGCGTGGCGAAGAGGTGCCGGAGGCCCTGCTGGCGATCCGGGAAGCCGGTCGTGAGGCGACCCGGGAGCTGCGGGCGACCCTGGAAGCGCTTCGCGACCACGGCAAGACGCCGCCACTCGGGCTCGACCATGTCCCGGATCTGGTGGAACGGGTCCGCGCGACCGGCTTGGACGCGACCTTGACGGTCGAGGGGCTCCGCCAAGACGTGCCGGCCGCAGTCGACCGGACCGCTTACCGGATCGTCCAGGAGTCACTCACCAACGTCGCCCGCCACGCCGCCGCCGGTACGGCGTCCGTCCAGATCGCCTACCTTCCCGACGCCCTGACCATTCGTGTCGACGACGACGGCAAGGCCACACCGGCCACGGCCTCGACGCCCGGAGTCGGGCTGCTGGGAATGCGCGAACGGGTTAACGCCCTCGGCGGCCGCCTGCACGCCCATCCGCGCAGCGAAGGCGGCTTCACCGTCCAAGCCGAGCTGCCCGTGGAGCCCACGGCATGATCCGGGTCCTGTTGGTCGATGACCAGGCACTGCTGCGCAGCGGTTTCCGGGCGATCCTCGACCTTGAGGACGACATCGAGGTGGTGGCCGAGGCCGGCGACGGCCGGGCGGGCCTGGCCCTCGTCGAGGAGCATCTGCCGGACATCGCGCTCATCGACGTCCAGATGCCGGTCATGGACGGTATCGAGACGACCCGCCGTATCGCGGCGAACCCGGCGCTGGCCGGGGTGCACGTCGTCATCCTGACCAACTACGGCTTCGACGAATACGTCCTCGACGCACTCCGCGCAGGAGCCGCCGGGTTCCTCGTCAAGGACATCGAGCCCGAGGACTTCCTGCACGCCGTGCGCGTCGCAGCGCGGGGCGACGCCCTTCTCTCTGCCTCGATCACGCGCATGCTGATCGACCGGTACATCACCCAACTGCCGCGACCGGCCGCGGATACGGTGTTGAACGAGCTGACCGCCCGTGAGCGCGAGGCCGTCGCCCTCGTCGCGCAGGGTCTGTCCAACGACGAGATCGCCGGCCAGATGGTGATCAGCCCCATGACCGCGAAAACCCACATCAACCGGGCCATGGCCAAACTCCACGCCCGCGACCGCGCCCAGCTCGTCGTCCTTGCCTATGAGTCCGGCCTGGTGACGCCACGCGACCGCTGACAGAGGATCAGCCACCGTCCGGCCAGACCGACGACGAACATGATCACTCCGGCCAGTACCGACGGCCAGGGCAGAGTGACGACCAGGGTCAGACAGCCCGCGAGGCCGAGCAGGTTGAGCAGGCGCGGCCAGCGGCGATCGGATGCCGCTTGGGTGAACGCCGAGGCGTTGGCGATGGCGTAGTAGACCAGGACTCCGAACGAGGAGAAACCGATCACGCCGCGCAGGTCGACGACGGCCACCAGGGCGCTGACGACGACGGCGAGGGCGACCTCGGCGTGATGGGGTACCCGGTAGCGGGGGTGGACGGCGGCGAGTCGGCGGGGCAGGTCGTGGTGGCGGGCCATGGCCAGGGTGGTGCGGCCGATGCCGGCGATCAGTGCGAGCAGGGCGCCCAATGCCGCCAGCGCGCCGCCAAGGCGCACCACGGGAGTGAGGGCGCCGGCGCCTGCCGCCTCGACCGCGGTGGTCAACGGCGCGATCGACGCGGCGAGCCGGTCCGGCCCCGCGGCCATCAGCACCGAGACCCCGACGACCAGGTAGAGGGCCACCGTGATGAACAGCGCGATCAGGATCGCGCGGGGGATCGCCCGCCGCGGATCGCGGACTTCCTCGCCCATCGTGGCAACGCGGGCGTAACCGGCGAAGGCGAAGAACAGCAGCCCCGAGGACTGGAGGATGCCGTAGAAACCACCAGAAAACCAGCCGTCCAGGTGTGCGGCGTCGGCGTGACCGCCCACCGCGATGCCCACGACCACGACGATCAGGGCGACCAGGCTGGTAGCCACGAGCAACCGGGTGACCATGATGGTCTTGGCCACGCCGCGGTAGTTGAGCGCGGCCAGCCCGGACACGCCCGCGATGGCCGTCGCGCGTTGAGCCCACCCGGGTCCGGGCACCGCACAGGTGGCGAAGGTGAGCGCCATGGCGGCGCACGAGGCGGTCTTGCCCACCACGAAGCCCCACCCTGCGGTGAACCCCCACCAGTGGCCGAGGCGTTCACGACCGTAGATGTAGGTGCCACCCGACGTCGGGTACGCCGCCGCCAGTTGCGCTGACGCGACCGCGTTGCAATAGGCGATCACAGCGGCGATCACCAGGCCGATCAGCAGGCCCGTGCCGGCCGCGCGCGCCGCAGGACCGAACGCGGCGAACACCCCCGCACCGATCATCGACCCGAGACCGATCACCACCGCGTCCCCGGTACCCAGCCGACGTGCGAGGCGA
>JBDSTJ010000531.1:0-5403 GCA_039928335.1 Streptosporangiaceae bacterium
GACATCCCCAAGGAGCGCACCGACGCCCTCGCCGACGAGCTCGAACTGCTCGACCTGCAGGTCCGCCCCTCGACCTTCCGCCGCCAGACGATGGCCTGCACCGGCATCGAGTACTGCAAGCTCGCGATCGTCGACACCAAGGAGCGCGCCCGCGCCCTGGTCGGCGAGCTGGAGAAGCGCTTCCCGGAGCTGGACGTGCCGATCTCGATCAACGTCAACGGCTGCCCGAACGCCTGCGCCCGGATCCAGACCGCCGACATCGGGCTCAAGGGTCAGCTGGTCGTCGACGAGGACGGCAACCAGGTCGAGGGTTTCCAGATCCATCTGGGCGGCCAGCTCGGCCACACCTTCGGCAAGAAGGTCCGCGGCCTCAAGACCACCTCCGCCGAGCTCACCGACTACGTCGAGCGGGTCGTGACCCGGTTCGACGCGCAGCGGGCCGAGGGCGAGACGTTCGCCCAGTGGGTCCACCGGGCCGACGAGGCCGACGTCCAGTGAGATCCGTCTCATCCGGGGAGGGGAAATGAGCGAGCGCGCAGCGCCGTTCTACTGCCCGTACTGCGGTGATGAAGATCTTTATCCGTACGAGGGGGACGGGACCTGGCACTGCCGGGCCTGTGCCCGTGCTTTCCGGTTGAAGTTCCTCGGACTTGGAGCCCCCTGACATGACCCTGCTTGACACGGCGCGACCGTCACTGTCGCTCGAGGACATCGTCGACTCGGCCGCCGCGGCCCTGGCGAACGCCACCGCCCTGGAGATCATCCAGTGGGCGTCGGCGACCTTCGGCGACCGCATCTGCCTGACCTCCTCGATGTCGGACGCGGCCCTGATCCACCTGGTGTCCAAGGTCAAGCCCGGGATCGACGTGCTCTTCGTCGACACCGGCTACCACTTCGCGGAGACCATCGGCACCCGGGACGCCGTCGAGGCGGTCTATCCGGTCAATGTGATCAACGTGACGCCGACCCGTACCGTGGCCGAGCAGGACCGCGACCTCGGTCCCCGGCTGCACGGGCGCAACCCCGACCTCTGCTGCCACCTGCGCAAGGTGGAGCCGCTGGGCCGGGCGCTCGAGGGGTACATGGGGTGGTTCTCCGGACTCCGCCGGGATGAGACCGCGCGGCGTCAGGACATGAAGGTCGTGGAGTGGGACCGCAAGCGGGGCATGGTCAAGGTCAACCCGGTCCTGAACTGGACCGAGGCCGACCTGGACAACTACATGGCCGACAACGGCATCCTGGTCAACCCGCTGCACTACGACGACTACCCCTCGATCGGCTGCGAGCCCTGCACCTCGCGGGTGCAGCCGGGCGAGGACCCGCGCAGCGGGCGCTGGGCCGGCATGGGCAAGGTCGAGTGCGGCATCCACCTCTGACCCCGCTGGTGGCGGTGGCACACGGTTCACGGGACCCGCGTGCCGCCGAATCCATCGAGGCTCTGCTCGACCTGGTCCGGGACTCCCGGCCCGGGCTGCGGGTGGTGACCTCCTACCTCGACCACGCCGCCCCGGCCCCGGTGCCGGCACTGACCGCTCTGCCCTCGGCCGACGCGGTGGTGCTGCCGCTGCTGCTCACCCCGGCCTACCACAGCAAGATCGACATCCCCGGCGTCCTGCACGCCGCCCAGAGCAGGCGGCCGGAGCTGGCCCTGCGCACCGCCGGGACACTCGGCCCGCATCCGCTGATGCTGGACGCCCTCGAACGCCGCCTGGGCTCCCCCGACCCCGACACGGCCGTCGTCCTGGTGTCGGCGGGTTCCTCCGACCCGACCGCCAATGCGATCATCGCCCGGATGGCCCACGACTGGCAGCTGCGCGGCTGGTGGGCCGTGCGGCCCGCCTACGCCTCCGCGGCGCTGCCCACCCCGGTGGAGGCCATCCGGACGCTGTACGACCTGGGCGCGCCCCGCGTGGTCGTGGCGTCCTACTTCCTCGCGCCCGGCCACTTCGCCGACAGGGTGCGGACCGCCGCCGAGGAGGCAGGGGCGGCGGAGGTCTCTCCCGCGCTGGGCGCGGTCCCCGAACTCGCGCAGATCATCCTGGACCGGTACGACGCGGCCGTGCCGTCGCGGGCACCCGTCCTCATCCGCTGAGGCAACCTTTCGCGGGGGCTCGGCCGTCTTAGTCGCGAGGTCCCGACGGAAGGCGGCTGCGCGTGCGGGAACACCCCGAATACGTGACCTATGTGCGAGAGCGCTCGCCCCGGCTGCTGCACACGGCCTACCTGCTGTGCCGCGACTGGGCGCTGGCCGAGGATCTGCTCCAGACCGCCCTGGCCAAGGCCTGGCGGGCGTGGCGGCGGATCGAGAAGGACCCCGACCCGTATGTCTACCGGATCATGGTCAACACGCAGGCCTCCTGGAACCGCCGGCGCTGGCGGGGCGAGATCCCCACCGTCGATCCGCTCCCCTCGGGCCACACCGCCGACCCGACCGGCGACCTCGACGACCGGGCCTTCCTGTGGGCGGCCCTGGGCCGGCTGCCGCAGGGCCAGCGGGCCGTGCTCGTACTGCGGTTCTTCGAGGACCTGACCGAGGCCCAGGTGGCCGGGATCCTCGGCTGCTCGGTGGGAACCGTCAAAAGCCAGACCAGCAAGGCCCTGGCCAAACTCCGGATCGACCCCGAGGTAGTCGCGACGGCAATGAAAGGGAGCCGCTGACATGTCACCGACCCTGCGAGACCTCCGCGCGACCATGGAATCCGCCAACGCGGGGGCTCCACACCCTGGCGACCGGCTGGAGCTCATCCGGCGGCGGGTCCGGCGCAGCGGCAGGCTGCGGATCGCCGCCGGGACGGTGGCCACCGCGCTCCTCCTCGGCCTGGCGTTCGCGGTCGTCCCCGGCCCCGGGCCCGCGGCCCCGACGGCGGGCAGTCCGGACACCACGTTTCCGAGGCGGCTGACGGGCCTGGACCTGGTGACCGCCGTCAGGTACGACCGGCTCCGTACTACGGTCGACCTGACCTTCACCCCGACCGGGCCGACCACCCTGATCAGCATGACCTGCACCCAGCCGCTCATGGTGTACGTCGTGCCGCCGGGCCCTGAGCAGCCCACGGTCGAGTGCGGTGGCCCGGTTCCGGGCGCGAGCCCCTCGACCTATCTGCCGATCGGGCGAGGCGTGCCCCTGACCCTCAAGATGGTGGCCGTTCCGTGGGGACGGCCCCGGCAGTCCGGCTCGACGGATTCCCGGAAGGTGACCGGTGACGGGTGGTCGGTCGGGATCTACAGCGGCACCTGCGCGCCCGGTGCGTGCGACCGCCCCGCCTCCGATCCCGACACCGAACTCGCCGGCCGCACACAGATCGGGCGGGGCCTCGGCACCGCCGACGGCCGCAAACAGAGCTTCTCGTTCACACCCGGGAAGCCGACGGTCAAGCTGCGCCTGGTCTGCGTGGAGGGTGCGGCCTGGGCCGTCCTGTGGCAGAACGGTGTGCGGGCCGAGCCGATCCCCTGCGAGGCCGCCGAGGCCAAGGGCGCGTTCCGGGTGCTGACGGTCGAGCCCGGCAAACGCCTGGACCTGCAGATCGTCGTCTTTCCCGCCTCCACCAACCCGGTCGAGGATCCCTCCGAGGCCGACATCACCCGGCTGATGAAGCGGTCGGAGTCTTTCGGTGGCTGGACCCTCACCCTGCACGAACCCGGCTAGGCTTATTGACAAATCATTGAATAAGGCTCTACTTTCGGCAGCGGACCGGAGGAGAGCAGATGGATTTCGAAGTGATCGCCGTAGGTGCCGGGTTCTCCGGGATCTGCATCGGTGTCAAGCTGCGCGAGGCCGGCATCACCGACTTCGCGATCCTGGACGCGGCCGACAGCGTCGGCGGGGTGTGGCGGCACAACACCTATCCGGGTGTGGCGGTCGACATCCCGTCCGCGACGTACAGCTACTCCTTCGAGCAGAACCCCGGCTGGACCCGGGCCTTCGCCAGAGGCGCGGAACTGCGGGCCTATGCGGAGAACGTCACCGACAAGTACGACCTGCGCGAGCACCTCAGGCTCGGCACCTTCGTCGAGAAGGCCGTGTTCGACGAGGAGGCCGACACCTGGCAGGTGCACACCGGTGGCGGAGTACTGACCTCGAGGTTCCTCATCGGTGCGGTCGGCCCGCTCGACCAGCCCCGCAGTCCCGACATCGACGGGATCGGGGACTTCGCCGGCAAGGTCATCCACACCGCCCGCTGGGACCACGGCTACGACCTCGGGGACAAACGGGTCGCGGTGATCGGGACCGGGGCGTCAGGGCTTCAGCTCATCCCCGAGATCGCGCCGCTGACCCGGTCGCTCGACGTCTACCAGCGGACCGCGATCTGGGTGTTCCCCAAGGTCGACATGCCGATCCCCCGCCCGGTCCGCCTGCTGTTCCGGCTGGTGCCGCCGATCCAGGCCGGGGTGCGGGTGGTGACCACGTCGATCACCGAGGCGATCTTCGTGCTGGGGGTGATCCACCACCGGCGCCTCCCGTTCCTGTCGAAGCTGATCGAGGGGGTCTGCAAGGCGCATCTGCGGCGCCAGGTGAAGGACCCCGCGACGCGCCGGAAGCTGACCCCGTCCTACAGCTTCGGCTGCAAACGGCCGTCGTTTTCCAACAGGTACCTCGCGGCCTTCAACCGGCCGAACGTGTCGCTGGTGACCGACGGGATCGCCAGGATCACGCCGACCGGCGTCGTCACGAAGGACGGCACCACGCGGGAGATCGACGCACTGGTCCTGGCGACCGGATTCAAGATCATGGAGTTGGGCGCGATGCCGGCCTTCCCGGTGGTCGGACTGGGCGGGGTCGAGCTCGGGAAGTTCTGGGACGACAACCGGTACCAGAACTACGAGGGCGTCTCGGTGCCGCAGGCCCCGAACTTCTGGCTCATGAACGGGCCCTACTCGGTGACGGGCGCGTCCTGGTTCACCATGATCGAGGCGAACGTCCGGCACATCGTGCGGTGCGTGGTCGCGGCCAGGACACGCCAGGCCACCCGCATCGTGATCAGGCAGCGGCCACACGACGCCTACACCACGGAGATGCGTGACCGGATCGGGCACACGATCTTCTCCCAGCCCGGCTGCGCCGGCTCCAACAGCTACTACTTCGACCGGCACGGCGACGTCCCCTTCATCCGAGCCCAGTCCGGGGCGCGCCTGTGGTGGCAGAGCAACCACTTCGACCTGGACGACTACGCGTTCGTCACCACCTCCGGTAGGGCAGGAACTTCCCGTCCAGAGTGACCCTGACCCGGTCGCCGGCGGCGTCGGGGACCCGTTCGACGTCCATCCTGAAGTCGACGGCGCTCATGATCCCGTCGCCGAACTCCTCGTGGATCAGCGCCTTGAGCGTGGTGCCGTACACCTGGTTGATCTCGTGGAACCGGTAGATCAGCGGGTCTGCCGGAACCGGTTCCGCGCTGCCCCGGG
>JBDSTJ010000532.1:0-10096 GCA_039928335.1 Streptosporangiaceae bacterium
GCGGATCATCTACAGCTACAAGGGTGCGGTGCCGCCCGCGGCCCTGTTGAACGTGATCCGCCGAGGCGAGGCCGCCGGCGTGATCTTCTTCAGGCAGAACATCCCCAGCAAGGCCCGGCTGCGCAAGGCCGTGGCACTGTTGAAGAAGGCCAATGCCGCGAGCCCGGTGCGTCAGCCGCTCCTGCTGATGACCGACCAGGAGGGCGGTGTCGTACGGCGGCTGCCCGGCGCCCCCACCCAGTCGGCCAAACAAGTCGGGCTGGCCGCGAACCCGAAGGCCGCGGCCGCCGCGGCGGGCACCGGCGCGGCGGCCAACCTGCGGGGCGTCGGACTGAACGTGAACCTGGCCCCGGTGCTGGACGTGTACCGGAAGCAGGGTGACTTCGCGGACCAGTTCGGCCGGTCGTTCAGCCGCGACCCCAAGACCGTCGGACTGCTCGGCAGCACCTTCATCACCGCCCAGCAGAAGGCCGGGGTGGCCGCCGCGGCCAAGCACTTCCCCGGGCTCGGCACCGCCCCGACCAAGGCCAACACCGACCTGCGGCCCGTCACACTGAAGGTCTCGGCGGCGACGCTGCGCGGGACCGACGAGGTGCCCTACGGTCCCGCGCTCAGGGCGGGCACCGCGATGGTGATGCTGTCCTGGGCGGTCTATCCGGCGCTCGACGCCACACGTCCCGCCGGGCTCTCCTCGACGATCATCCAGAAGGAGCTGCGCCAGCGGGTCGGTTACTCCGGCGTGACCGTCACCGACGCCCTGGAGGCCGGCGCGCTCAAGTCCTACGGCAGCGCCGGGAACCGCGGGCTGCTGGCGGCCCGGGCCGGCATGGACCTGCTGTTGTTCTCCTCGCAGAACATCGACCAGGGCCTCGGCGGGCTGACCACCCTGACGGCGGCCCTCACGAAGGGCACCCTCGCCAGGCCGGCCGCCCAGGCCGCCGCGGAGCGGGTACTCCGCGTCCGCGACACCTACCGCTGACCTACAGCCGCTCGAGGACCACGACGGGGATTTCGCGGTCCGTCTTGGCCTGGTAGTCGTTGTAGGCCGGCCAGGCGGCAGCCATGATCCGCCACATCTCGGGCTTCTCCGCGAGGGTGGCGGTGCGGGCCTTCGCCCGGTACCTGTCGCCCAGCACCTGTACGGTCACCTCGGGCTCGGCCTGCAGGTTCAGGTACCACAGCGGCGGGTTGTCGTCGCCGCCCTTGGACGCCACGACGATCACGTCGGCGCCGTACTCCTGGTAGATCAGCGGGCTGGTGCGCGGCTCGCCGCTCCTGCGGCCGGTGGTGGTGAGAAGCAGCGTCGTGGTGCCCTCCCATTCGTGGCCCTCCGCGCCATCGGTCGCCTGGTATCGCTCGACGTGCTCTTGTCCGAACAGCATTCCGGTGCCTCCCGGCATAGTCGATCTCCAAGTCCCCTTTCCCCGCGGCGGGACCGGCAATCAGGGCCACTATCGTGGGGAGCCGGAATCGCGAGCTGACCAGGGGGCACGGTGGAGCTGGAGCTGACCCGGTTCCCGGTGGATCCGCGGGACCCGCTCCGGGCCTGGGACGCCTCCGACGAATACCTCCTGCGGCACCTCGAGGACCTGGACCTGGCCGGTGAGGTCGTCGTGGTCGGCGACCGCTGGGGTGCACTCGTCACGGCGCTCGCCGAGCTCCGGCCGGTGCAGATCTCCGACTCCTACCTCGCCCAGGCCGCGACCCGGGCCAACCTGGCACGCAACGGAGCCGGCGGGGTCCGGCTCCGGTCGACGCAGGACCCGGTGCCCGAGCGGATCGACGTGCTGCTGATCCGCGTGCCCCGGAGCCTCGCCCTGCTGGAGGACCAGCTGCACCGGCTCGCCCCCGCCGTGCACGCCGGGACCGTCGTCGTCGGCACCGGCATGGTCGCGGAGATCCACACCTCGACGTTGCGGCTGTTCGAGGACATCCTCGGCCCGACCCGCACCTCCCTGGCCGTCCGCAAGGCCCGGCTGATCTTCTGCACGCCCGATCCGGACCTGGACCGGGCACCGAGCCCGTGGCCGCGAAGCTACGCCCTGCCCGACGGCATCGGCGCGGCCGCCGGCCGGACCGTCGTCAACCACGCGGGGATCTTCTGCGCGGACCGGCTCGACATCGGCACCCGGTTCTTCCTCGGCCACCTGCCCGGCGGCTTCGAGCGGGTCGTGGACCTGGGCTGCGGCAACGGCGTGGTCGGCCTCGCAGCGGCCCTCGCCGAGCCCCGGCGGGAGATCCAGTTCATCGACGAGTCCCACCAGGCCGTGGCCTCCGCCGAGGCGACCTTCCGGGCCGGCACCGACGCCCGGGCGGAGTTCGTCGTGGGCGACGGCCTGTCCGGGACCGGCACGGCCGACCTGGTGCTGAACAACCCGCCCTTCCACACCCACCAGGCGACCACCGACTCGACCGCCTGGCGGATGTTCGCCGGGGCCAGACAAGCCCTGGTCACCGACGGCGAACTGTGGGTCGTCGGCAACCGGCACCTCGGCTACCACGTGAAGCTCCGCCGCCTGTTCGGCAACTGCGAGACCATCGCGAGCAACCCCAAGTTCGTCATCCTGCGAGCCACCAAGGCCCGCCGCAGGCGCTAGACCGGCGCGGGTTCGCAGGTGGACTCGAGTTCGCACCCGATCCTTGAGAGCGCGCCAAAGATGAACGGGCCCGGGATCGAGAACAGGGAAGAGTCCTCCGGCCCCCGACCCGACGGCCGGAACCCGGGGGGCTGTCAAGAATTGACCGGGGGAAGACCGTGAGCTGGGATGGGGGGTGGAATCTCTCAGTGGACGGCTGCGGGGCGTGATGACCGACACACTGTGGGTGGGAATGCCGGGTGTCGTCGTAGCGTTGCACTTTCGGTTGCCAGGATCTGCCAGCGGAAGGGCCCAGTTCAGTGACACTTGTCCCCTTCGCACCCGCTGAGGTGGTGCTGTCCGCCGACGACCTGCTGACCGGGTGGCGGAACCTGAGCGTCGAGGTCGACGAGGAAGGCGACGTCTGCCTGGTCCGGCCGGACGGCACCCGGATGGAGACCTGGCGCGAGAACCACCCCTACAACATGCGGATGTCGCGGACGGAGTACGAGCGGGAGAAGCGCCTCCTGCAGATCGAACTGCTCAAACTGCAGTCCTGGATCAAGGACGCCGACCAGAAGGTCGTACTGATCTTCGAGGGGCGGGACGCAGCCGGCAAGGGCGGCACGATCAAGCGCTTCATCGAGCATCTCAACCCGCGCGGTGCCCGGGTCGTCGCGCTCACCAAGCCGTCACCGGCCGAGGCCGGGTCCTGGTACTTCCAGCGGTACGTCAAGCAGCTGCCGACCGGCGGCGAGATCGTACTGTTCGACCGGTCCTGGTACAGCCGGGCCGTCGTGGAGCGAGTGATGGGTTTCTGTTCGGACGCCGAATACATGGAGTTCATGCGGCAGGCCCCTGACCTGGAGAAGATGCTGTCCAACAGCGGGCTGCACATCGTGAAGTTCTGGTTCGCGGTGTCCCGGGGCGAGCAGCGCACCCGGTTCACCATCCGCCGGATCGACCCGGTGAGGCGCTGGAAGCTCAGCCCGATCGATCTGGCCTCACTGGACCGGTGGGACGACTACACCCACGCCAAGGAGGCCATGTTCTACTACACCGACTCTGCCGAGACCCCGTGGACGGTCGTCCAGGGCAACGACAAGAGGCGGGCCCGGCTCGAGGCGATGCGGCACCTGCTGTCGCTGTTCGACTACCCGGGCAAGGACCACGAGGCGGCCGGCACACCGGACCCGCTGATCGTCGGTCCCCCGAAGCCGGCCGAGAGAGGCCGCTTTCCCCTGCTCTAGAAGGAACACCGTGCTTCTCCAACAGACGCATGCCGTTCTTCGGTCCGCGGGACCTCCCCCGGCACCGCGCACCCTGATCGACATTCTGCGGAACACCGTGCTGACCTGCCCGGACGCGCCCGCGCTCGACGACGGGCGGGTGTCCCTCAGCTATGTGCGGCTGCTGCACGAGGTCGAAACCGAGGCCGCGGAGCTGCGCGCGCTCGGCATCGGCCGCGGCGACCGGGTCGGCGTCCGGCTGCCCTCGGGGTCCAACGACCTCTATGTGAGCATCCTCGCGGTGCTCGCGGCGGGCGCGGCCTATGTTCCGGTCGACGCCGACGACCCCGAGGAGCGGGCCGAACTGGTCTTCGGCGAGGCCGAGGTCAACGCGACGATCGGCGAGGCGATCCTGGTCGGCGCGACCCCCGCCGGCCGCCCCGGCGACCCTGCCCCCGACGACGACGCGTGGATCATTTTCACCTCCGGGTCGACCGGCAGGCCCAAGGGCGTCGCGGTCACCCACCGGAACGCGGCCGCGTTCGTGGACGCCGAGGCCGCGCTCTTCCTGCCGGACCGGCCGATCGGGCCCGGGGACCGGGTGCTCGCGGGGCTCTCGGTGGCGTTCGACGCCTCCTGCGAGGAGATGTGGCTGGCCTGGCGGCACGGGGCGTGCCTGGTGCCCGCGCCGCGTTCGCTGGTCCGCACCGGCATGGACCTGGGCCCGTGGCTGGCCGAGAAGGGCGTGACGGTGGTGTCCACGGTGCCGACGCTGGCCGCGCTGTGGCCGGCCGAGGCGCTCGCGGGCGTACGGCTCCTGATCTTCGGCGGGGAGGCGTGCCCGCCGGAGCTGGCGGCCCGCCTGGCCGAGCCGGGGCGCGAGGTGTGGAACACCTATGGACCGACGGAGGCGACCGTGGTGGCCTGCGCGGCGCTGCTGACCGGGGACGGCGTCGTCCGGATCGGGCTGCCGCTGGACGGCTGGGACCTGGCCGTCGTGGACGCCTCGGGTCGGCCGGTGGCGTTCGGTGAGACCGGCGAGCTGGTGATCGGCGGGGTCGGGCTGGCCCGGTACCTGGATCCGGCCAAGGACGCCGAGAAGTACGCCCCGCTGCCCTGTCTGGGCTGGCAGCGGGCCTACCGGAGCGGCGACCTGGTCCGGGCCGACCGGGCCGGGCTGGTCTTCGTCGGGCGCGGCGACGAGCAGATCAAGCTCGGCGGCCGCCGGATCGAACTCGGCGAGATCGACGCCGCCCTGCTGGCGCTGCCCGGGGTCGCCGGAGCCGCCGCGGCCGTGCGCGGCTCGGTCCTCCTCGGCTATCTCCTCGTCGAGGGCGAGTTCGACCTCGCCGAGGCGCGCAAACGGCTCCGCAGGGAGCTGCCGGCCGCCCTCGTCCCGAGGCTCGCGATCGTCGCGGACCTGCCCACCCGGACGTCGGGGAAGGTCGACCGGAACGCGCTGCCCTGGCCGCTGCCCGGCCAGGCCGCTGCCCCGCAGCTCGACCTCACGCCGCTGGAGCAGTGGATCGCCGAGTGCTGGGCCGGGGTACTCGGGCTGCCCCCGGGAGGCCGCGACGCCGACTTCTTCGACGGCGGCGGGTCCAGCCTGTCCGCCGCGAAGCTCGTGTCCGCGCTGCGCACCCGCTACCCGGCCGTGACCGTGGCCGA
This sequence comes from Streptosporangiaceae bacterium, assembly GCA_039928335.1. Taxonomy (GTDB): domain Bacteria; phylum Actinomycetota; class Actinomycetes; order Streptosporangiales; family Streptosporangiaceae; genus Actinocorallia. Next base: position 5,474 of record JBDSTJ010000532.1, read on the forward strand.
GTTGTATGCCGCCCCGACCCTGGCGGGGTTGGCCGAACTGCTGCCGCACACCGACATGAAGACCACCGAGCGGGTGGTCCTGCGGGTGAGCAGGCGCACCGCGACCCTCCAGATGCTGCTCATGGTTCCGCTGATGACCGCGGGAGCGACGCGCTGGGTGGTCGCGCTGGCCGCCCTCAACAACGTGATCGACGCCTCGTGGGCACCTCGGCTGTCGTGGTGGTGGGTGCTGGCCGGAACGCTGCTGTTCCTCACCCCGGTCGGCCGCATGAGCCTGTCGGTGGCGGCCGCGCGACTGCTGCTGCGCGGGCTCGAACCGGGCGACCATCCGCGCGGCGGGTCGGTGCATCTGCGGCTGTGGGCCGCCGAGCAGTTCGCAGCCCGGCTCGGCGCCGCCGAACTCTCCAGTGCGCCCTGGCTGGGGGTCTATGCCCGCGCGCTGGGCGCGAAGGTCGGCAGGGACGCCGACCTGCACTCGCTGCCCCCGATCACCGGGTTGCTGCGGCTCGGCGACGGCGCGGCCGTCGAACCCGAGGTGGACCTGGCCGGGTACTGGCTGGACGGCGACGTGCTCAGGGTCGGCGAGATCCGGATCGGCGCGGGCGCACGGGTCGGCGTACGGTCGACACTGCTGCCCGGGGCCAGCATCGGGGACCACGCGCAGATCTCGCCGGGATCGGCCGTGCAGGGCAGGGTTCCCTCGGGTCAGCAGTGGGCCGGGGTCCCGGCGGAGGCCAAGACCGCCAACCGGCGGCCGCAGCCGCCCGACCGCCCGCGCCGCACCCGCCGCTGGGCGGCGATCTACGGCGCGACCGCGATCGGGCTGAGCCTGCTGCCGGTCGCCGCGATCGCCTGCGGCGTACTGGTCCTCAGTGGGTTCGCGCCGTCGCTGTTCCTGGGCATCCCGGCGGCCACGGTGACCGTGATGGGCGTGTTCGCGCTGGCGACCTGGGTGTTCGTCCGGCTGCTCGCGATCGGCCTGAAGCCCGGCCGGCACCCGGTGCACAGCCGGATCGCGTGGCAGGCCTGGACCACGGTCCGGCTGATGGGGATGGCCCGGGTCTGGCTGTTCCCGCTGTACGCCAGCACACTCACCCCGGCCTGGCTCCGGGCGCTCGGCATGAAGGTCGGGCGCGGCACGGAGCTGTCCACCGTGCTCGCCCTGCCGTCGATGACCTTCGTCGCGGACGGGGCGTTCCTGGCCGACGACACCATGGTCGCCCCCTATGAGCTGCACGGCGGCTGGATGAAGGTCGCCAGAGCCCGGATCGGCAAGCGGGCTTTCCTCGGCAACTCGGGCATGACCGCCCCGGGCCGCAAGGTCCCCAAGGGCGGCCTCGTCGGCGTGCTGTCCTCGACCCCCGAACACGCCGAGAAGGGCACGTCCTATCTGGGGATGCCGCCGGTGGAGCTGCGCCGACGGACCGGCAAGAGCAACACCTCCCGCACCTACGACCCGCCCGTGGAGCTCAGGATCGCCAGGTTCGCGGTGGAGCTGTGCCGGCTGGTCCCGGCGATGGGCACGGCCGCGCTGGCCCTGGCGGTCGCCCTGACACTCGACCGGATCGCCGCCGAGGCCGGGTTCGCGGTCGCCTTCCTCGGCAGCGGGCCGGTGCTGATCGCGGCGGGGCTGGTGGCTGCCGCGACCGCCACCGCGGCCAAGTGGCTGCTGGTCGGCCGGGTCAGGGCGGGCGACCGGCCGCTGTGGAGCTCCTTCGTCTGGCGCAACGAGCTCGCTGACAACTTCGTCGAGGTCCTGGCCGCGCCCTGGTTTGCCGAGCCGTGGCTGGGCACTGCCCCGTTGAACCTCTGGCTGCGGTCGCTCGGGGCCAGGATCGGGGCAGGAGTGTGGTGCGAGACCTACTGGCTGCCCGAAGCGGACCTGATCCGGCTCGGCGACGGCGTCACCGTCAACCGGGGCTGCGTGCTACAGACCCATTTGTTCCACGATCGGGTGCTGAGCATGGATACGGTGGAGCTGCAGGACGGTGCGACGCTCGGCCCCAACGGGGTCGTGCTGCCGGCGGCCAGCCTGGGCGAGAACACGACCGTGGGACCCGCGTCGCTGGTGCTGCGGGGCGAGGCGGTTCCCGGCCAGACCCGCTGGTTCGGCAACCCGATCGTCGCGTGGCCTGCGTCCCGCTGACAGATCTTCGATGCTTGGAGAGTGGATGCCCCTCGCCTATTTCGCCGAGCACGGCAACGGGGGCTACCGGGTCGACCGGTACGACCTGTCGCTGGAGTACAAGGTCGGACCCAACCGGCTCTCGGCCGTCGCGGTCATCAGCGCGGACGCGCCGGACCGCCTCGACCAGATCGTGCTGGACCTCGGCGTCTTCCGGATCGGCAAGATCCTCGTCGACGGCCAGAACGCCAGGTTCACCCACCGCGGCGACAAGCTCCGGATCACCCCTGCCCGCCCGCTGGCCGGCCCGTTCACCGTGGAGATCCGCTACAGCGGCAACCCGCGCCCGATCGGCAGCCGCTGGGGCGGGCTCGGCTGGGAACAGCTGACCGACGGGGTGCTCGTGGCCTCGCAGCCGACCGGTGCGCCCTCCTGGTTCCCCTGCGACGACCGGCCCGCCGCCAAGGCGTCCTACCGGATCTCGGTCACCACCGCCGCCGCCTACCAGGTGATCGCCAACGGCCGGCTGGTCTCGCGCTCGGGCTCCGGGGCCGTCACGACCTGGGTGTATGAGCAGGACGAACCGATGTCGCCCTACCTCGCCAGTGTGCAGATCGGCCGGTACGGCTGCACCGAACTGCCGGGAACGGTCCCGCAACGGGTGTTCCACCCGCCCCGCACGGCCGCCCGGGTCGGATACGACTTCGGCCGCCAGGACGAGATGATGCAGGTCTTCGAGGCGCGGTTCGGGCCGTACCCGTTCGAGGCCTACACCGTGGTGGTGGTCGATGACGACCTGGACATCCCGGTCGAGGCCCAGGGCCTTGCGACGTTCGGCCGCAACCATGTCGACGGGCGGCGGGGCAGCGAGCGCCTCATCGCCCACGAGTTGGCGCACAGCTGGTTCGGCAACAGCCTGACCGTGGCGTCCTGGCGGGACATCTGGCTGCACGAGGGCTTCGCCGCCTACGCCGAATGGCTGTGGTGGGAGGCCTGCGGTGAGGGCACCGCCGACGAGCACGCCCAACGCTGGCACCGCAGGCTCGCCGCGACGCCCCTCGCCTTCCCCCTGGCCGACCCCGGCCAGGACCACATCTTCGACGACGGCGTCTACACACGCGGCGCCCTGGTCCTGCACGCCCTCCGCCGCACTCTCGGCGACCGGGTCTTCTTCGTCCTCCTGCACGAGTGGACCTCGACCTTCCGGCACGGCCTGGTCACCACCAAGGACTTCACCGCGCTCGCCGCCCAGTACTCCACGACCTCCCTCACCGCCTTCTTCTCCGCCTGGCTGCGGTCCCGCCGCCTCCCTCCGCTGTGAGGAGGTGGCCTCCCGGTCAGTACACGTCTCGTAGGTAGCGTTTCTCGGCTGCCAGCTGCTTCACGTAGGCGGTGGCCCTGGCGGCGTCGAGGCCGCCGTGCAGGGAGACGATCGCGCGGAGGGCTTCCTCCACGTCCTTGGCCATCCGGGCCGCGTCGCCGCAGACGTAGAAGTGGGCGCCCTCCTGGAGCCAGGACCAGAGGTGGGCACCGTGTTCGCGCAGGCGGTCCTGGACATAGATCTTGGCGCGCTGGTCGCGGGAGAAGGCCAGATCGAGGCGGTCGAGGGTGCCCTCACGGTGCAGGCCGGTCAGTTCGTCCCGGTAGTAGAAGTCCGTGGCGCTGCGTTGTTCGCCGAAGAACAGCCAGTTGCGGCCGCGCGCGCCACTGGCCCGGCGGTCCTCCAGGAAACCCACGAACGGGGCCACGCCGGTGCCGGGACCGACCATGATCATCGGGGCGGCGGGGTCCGCCGGCGGGCGGAAGTCCGGGGAGCGCCGGACGAAGACGGGGACGGCCGTGTCCGGCGGGGCATCGGCCAGGTGCGCGGAGCAGACTCCGGTCCGCCGGCGGCCCCGGTCGTTGTCGAAGCGGACGACCGAGACCGTGGTGTGGATCTCCTTGGGGCTGACCAGGGGGCTGGAGGAGATCGAGTAGAGGCGCGGCTGGAGCCGTTTGAGCACGGTGGCCCATTCCCGGGCCGAGGCGTGCACGGGGAGTTCCGCGAGAACGTCGACGGCCTGCCTGCCCCAGGTCCACTTCGCCAGTTCGCCCTGGTTGTCCGAGCGCAGCCGCATCTCCAGGTCGCGGTCGCGGGTGCGGTCGGCGACGAACCGCAGCAGGTCGGGGGTGATCTTCGCGATCTCCAGGTGGCGGTGGAGCGACTCGCCCCAGGGGGTGCCGTCCACCAGCTCGGCCGGGTCAGTGCCGGTGACGGCCAGCCACTCCTCCACGAGTTCCAGCGAGTTGACCGGCAGGATCCCGAGGGCGTCCCCCGCCTCGTAGGCCAGGTCACCGGTCTCGAAGGTGAACCGGCGGACCTCCTTGGCCGAACCCGGCAGGCTGAGCAACCGGTTGCCGCTGAGCCGGGCCGTGACCGGCGCGGGTCTTCCCGGGGCGACCGGCGGCGGCGCGGCCTGCCGTCCGGGGCCGGGCAGGACGCTGAGGATCTCCTCGAA
>JBDSTJ010000533.1:0-5819 GCA_039928335.1 Streptosporangiaceae bacterium
TGTCCATTGACTTCACGCTCAGTCCCGAGGCCGACGCGATCCGGGATCGGGTGCGCGCCTTCGTCGACGGGGTCGTCAGACCCGCCGAGGACAAGCTCCTCGGCAGCCGCGACCTGGACCGGAAGGAGTACATCACCCTCCTGCTCGGCCTGCGTGACCAGGCCCGCGAGGCCGGTCTTTGGCTGCCGCACATGCCCGCGGAGTGGGGCGGCATGGGCCTGGGCCACGTCGAGCTCGCCATGGTGCAGGCCGAGGCGGCCAAGGCCTACTACGGGCCGTTCGTCCTCAACTGCCAGGCTCCCGACGAGGGCAACATGCACACGCTGCTGCACTGGGCCGACGACGCGCAGAAGGAGAAGTACCTGCGCCCCCTGTGCGAGGGCCGGGCCATGAGCTGCTTCGCGATGACCGAGCCCGACGTCGCCGGTTCCGACCCCACCCTGATCCAGACCAGCGCGGTCCTCGACGGCGAGGAATGGGTGCTCAACGGGCACAAATGGTTCATCTCCAACGCCCACCGGGCCAAGTTCGCGATCGTCGTCGCCCGGACCGAGGACGAACCGGACATTCCGCAGGCCGCCAACTCCGCGTTCCTCATCGACATCCCGTCCGAGGGCTGGACCGAGGTCCGCGAGATCGAGACCATGCACGGCGGCACCGGTCACTCCGAGATCCGGATCGAGAACCTGAGGGTCCCGGCGGGGAACCTGCTCGGCGGCCGGGGCAAAGGGCACCTGCTCGGCCAGTACCGGCTCGGCCCCGCCCGGCTCGCGCACTGCATGCGGTGGATCTCCCAGGCCGAGACCGCACTGGACCTGATGGTCGACCGGTCCCTGAACCGGTTCGCCCACGGCTCGCTGCTCGCCGACAAGCAGGGCGTCCAGTGGATGATCGCCGACTCGTCGATGGAGGTGTACCAGGCCAAGCTCATGGTCCTGCACGCCGCCTACCGGATCGACAACGGGCTGGAGTTCAAGTCCGAGGTCTCCATGGCCAAGCATTTCGTCGCCAACATGCTCAACCGGGTCATCGACCGCGCCATCCAGGTCCACGGGGCCCTCGGCTACTCCACCGACACCCCGCTGGCCCACATGTACCAGCAGGCGCGCTGGGCCCGGATCGCCGACGGCTCGGACGAGATCCACCAGATGCGCATCGCCCAGCGGACCATCGCGGCCTACCGCGACCACGGGTCGACCCGCACCGCGACCGGCGACCTGCCGCTGTGACCGGCCGGCTGCCGCTCGCGGAGGCGGACGCGCGACTGACCGCGCCCGGGGAGATCTTCGAACTCGGCGAGGCGAACGTGCGGGGGGTACCGACCAGGGTATGGAAGAACGCCCCGGCCACGCTCGGTGACATCCTCGCGCTCAGCCGCGGGTACGGCGACCGGGTGTTCCTGGTGTATGAGGACGAACGGATGACGTTCGAGGAGCACTTCCGGGCCTGCGCGAGGCTGGCGAACGTGTTGCGCGACCAGTTCGGCGTCCAGCCCGGCGACCGCGTCGCGATCGCCATGCGCAACCTGCCGGAATGGTCGGTCGTCTTCTGGGCCGCGGCCGCAGCCGGAGCCGTGGTGGTGCCGCTCAACGCCTGGTGGACCGGCGAGGAGCTGCGGTACGGGCTGACCGACTCCGGCTCCAGGATCGTGTTCTGCGACCCCGAGCGCGCCGACCGGATCGGCTCCGTCGAGGGCCTGACCGTCATCCTCACCCGGTCCGGTCCCGGCGACCCGCGCCCGCGTCTGTCCGACGTGCTCGACGACGAGCCGGCCGAACTCCCCGACCTGGAGATCGACACCGACGACGACGCCACGATCTTCTACACCTCGGGGACGACCGGGCGTCCCAAGGGCGCGCTCGGCACCCACCGCAACATCTGCACCAACCCGATGAGCCTCGGCTTCGTCCGGGCCCGTACCGTGCTGCGTGACGGGCCCGGCAAGGACGGCGGGCCGACCGCCTACCTGATCTCGGTGCCGTTCTTCCACGCCACCGGCTGCCACTCGATCCTCATCGCCAACGTCCTGGCCGGCGGCAAACTGGTCATGATGCACCGCTGGGAGCCGGGCCGGGCTCTGGAGCTGATCGAACGGGAGCGGATCACGGTCTTCGGCGGGGTCCCGTCGATGGTCATGCAGGTGCTCGACCACCCCGACTTCGCGACCCGCGACATCTCCAGTGTCAAGTCCGTCGGCTACGGGGGAGCCCCGGCCCCACCGGACCTGGTCCGCCGCATCACCGCCTACTTTCCGGGCCGGGCCGCCTCCAACGGCTACGGGCTGACCGAGACGTCGTCGCTGTCGACGATGAACGCGGGCGCCGACTACGTCGCCAAGCCCGACAGCGTCGGCCCGCCCGTCCCGGTCGTCGAGGTCAAGGTGGTGGACTCCGGCGGCGAGTCCCTGCCCGTCGGCGAACCCGGCGAGTTGCTCATCAAGGGCCCGCATATCGTGCGGGGCTACTGGGGCCGCCCCGACGCCACCGCCGAGTCCTTCGTCGACGGCTGGCTGCACAACGGCGACATCGCGCGCCTGGACGACGAGGGCTTCGTCTACATCGTCGACCGGGCCAAGGACATGCTGATCCGCGGCGGCGAGAACATCTACTGTGTCGAGGTCGAGACCGTCCTGTACGACCATCCCGCCGTGTCCGACGCCGCCGTCATCGGGATCCCGCACCCGGTCCTGGGCGAGGAGCCCGGCGCCCACGTCCAGCTCCGGCCCGGCTTCGAGGTGACCGAGGACGACCTGCGCGCGCACGTGGCCGCCCACCTTGCGGCCTTCAAGGTCCCCGTCCGCATCTGGTTGTCACCCGACCCCCTTCCGCGCAGCCCCGCCGGGAAGATCCTCAAACGCCTTCTCCGCGCGGACCGTCACTGACGGCCGGTCTCAGCGGCGGGTCCAGTCGGGTTGGACGAAGTCGGCCACCCGGGCGGGGCGGCCCAGCAGGACCGTCTCGCGGAACTGCCACAGCAGCGCGCCGGTGGGCGCGTGGATGGTCATGGCAGGGCTGAGGGTCAGCTGAAGGAGCCGGGTGGCGTCGGGCTGTGGAAGCCAGCGGACCGCGTCGTCGGCGGCGAGGCGGGACAGCGGCACATGGTGGACGGAGTGGACCTAGTCGGGGCTGGGCACGAGCGGGCCCGGCGCGGGGACGGCCGCGACGATCGGGGTGATGATGAAGCCCGAGGACGCCGGGAAGTCGTCGAGCCTGCCGAGGACGTCCGACGGGTCGACCAGCAGGCCCAGCTCCTCGTGGAGTTCGCGCAGCGCGGCCGTCTCGGGGGTCTCGCCGGGCTCCAGGCGTCCGCCGGGCAGGCCCCACTGGCCCGGATTGCGGCCCCGGTAGGCGCGTTTGATCACCAGGACGCCGAGCACGTCGTCCTGTTCCAGCACACACAGGACGACGGCCGCGCGGCGCAGGCCGGGGCCGGCGGGGAGCTCGGTGTGGGTGGCCGAGGCGAGCCGGAGCAGGGTCTGCTCCCGGAACACCTCGAGGGCGTACGGCGGGGGCGTCATGGACCGATTGTCTCAGGCCGGCAGGTGGCGCCGCAGCAGCGGCGGTGCCCTCAACGTGGCCGTGGAGCTGCGCTCGGCACTCTCACGCCGGACCGTGCGGACCCCTCCTGAGGGAGGGCAGCTCCTCCTTCTTCAGCACGAGCTACCCGGGAAACGGGCAACGGCCACGTAAATTGGCCGTGGTGGCAAGCGTTTGACGAGTTATGTCCTGGTAGAACTACCCCTGTGATTAAAGCTCAAGGATTGACCAAACGATATGGCGGGAAGACGGCTGTCGATCAACTCGACTTCATCGTCAGGCCGGGCATCGTCACCGGGTTCCTCGGCCCCAACGGTGCGGGCAAGTCGACGACCATGCGGATGATTCTCGGCCTGGACCGGCCGACCGCGGGCGATGTGACGGTCAACGGCATGGACTACAGCAAACTCGGCGCGCCCCTGCGTGAGGTCGGCGCACTGCTGGACGCCAAGGCAGTGCACGGCGGGCGCAGCGCCTACAACCATTTGCGCTGCCTGGCGCAGAGCAACGGGATTGCGAACCGGAGGGTCGACGAAGTGCTCAACCTGGTCGGTCTCGACCAGGTCGCCAAGAAGGCCTCCAAAGGCTTCTCGCTCGGCATGGGCCAGCGGCTCGGCATCGCCGGCGCACTGCTCGGTGACCCCGGCGTGCTGATGTTCGACGAGCCGGTCAACGGGCTCGACCCCGAGGGCATCCTGTGGATCCGCCACCTGATGAAGTCGCTGGCCGCCGAGGGCCGCACGGTGTTCGTCTCCAGCCACCTGATGTCGGAGATGGCGGTGACCGCCGACCATCTCCTCGTCATCGGCAGGGGCCGGATCCTGGCCGACCTCAGCACCTCGGAGTTCATCAACGCCAACTCCGAGCACTACGTGCGGGTCCGCACCCCGCAGGCGGCCGAGCTCGGACCGCTGCTGACCGCCCGGGGCTGGCAGGTCAAGGTCGAGGAGGACGGCGCGTTCCGGGTGTCGGGTGCCGACAGCGCGCAGGTCGGCGACGTGGCCGGCGAGGCGGGTCTGCGACTGCACGAACTGGCGCCGGTCCAGGCCTCGCTCGAAGAGGCGTTCATGCAGCTGACCGGCGACAGCGTGGAGTACCACGCGGGTGCCCGGATGGGAGGGGGACTCTGATGACCCAGACACTGTCCCGGCAGCCGGCCAAGCCGGCGAACCTCGGCAACGTGCTGAGTTCCGAATGGACCAAGATCCGGACGGTCAAGTCCACCTACTGGACCGTCATCGCCACCCTCGTGGTGACAATCGGCCTGAGCTTTCTGATCGCGCTGGCCTTCACCAGCAACTTCGACCAGCTGACGGCCGAGGACAAGGCCCAGTTCGACCCGGCCTCCTACGGCCTGATCGGGGTCACCTTCGGTCAGCTGATCCTGGCCGTACTCGGCGTCATGGTGATCACCGCCGAGTACTCGACCGGGATGATCCGCACCGCCCTGACCGCGGTGCCCAACCGGGCCCGGTACTTCTGGGGCAAGGCCCTGGTTCTGGCGGCGGTCGCGTTCGTGGTCGCCGAGGTGGCCTGCTTCGTCTCCTTCTTCCTGGCCCAGATGCTGTTCTCGGCCAAGGACATCAGCGCCTCCATCGGTGACCCGGGCATGCTGCGGGCGGTCTTCGGCTCGGGTCTCTACCTGACCCTGACCGCGTTGCTCTCCTACGCGATCGGCGCGCTCCTACGGCACACCGCCGGGGCGATCAGCGCGGCGCTGGGCATCCTGTTCGTCCTGCCGATCATCGGTTCGTTCCTGCCCGGCGAGTGGGGCGACACGGTCGCCAAGTTCCTGCCGTCCAACGCCGGCGGCGCGATCGGCTCATCCAGGCCCGCCGACGGCTCGCTCGAACCGTGGACCGGCTTCGCGGTGTACGCCCTCTACACCGCGATCCTGCTCGCTGTCGCCTTCGTGAGCTTCCAGAAGCGCGACGCCTAAGCGGACTCTCCCGGCCGCCTGCTCCGCGGTAGGCCCGAAGCGGGGGACGGGTCCCGCTCCGTGGGCTCCGGATGGTGGTAGACGGTGCCGGTGGGAGAACCCTGACGCCAGCGGTCGCACAGCTCGGTGTTGCCGAGCCGTTCGGCCGCGGCGTCCGGCGGAAGCGGCAGGTGCAGTGCCGTGAGCAGGTCGAATCGGTGCAGGTCGAATGCGGCCCGCACCGATTCGCCGTAGGCGACGGCGGCCTGCACCGCACCGAGGTAGGCGACGCGGCCGATCACGAACGGCACCAGGGCGAGCAGCAACCACCAGCCCGAGCCGGCCAGGAGGGCCGCGGTGACCAC
>JBDSTJ010000534.1:0-4142 GCA_039928335.1 Streptosporangiaceae bacterium
CATTCCGGTGCACCCGTCGGCCCGCGAGGTCCTCGGCGAACCGGTCGCCGCGTCCTTGGCCGAGGTCGCCGGCCCGATCGACGTCGTGGGGGTCTACCGGCGAGCCGAACACGCCGGCGCGGTGGTCGACGCGGCGATCGCGGCCGGCGCCAAGGCCGTCTGGCTGCCCCTGGGCGTCATCGACGAGGCGGCCGCGCAGCGTGCGGCGGCCGCCGGCCTCGACGTGGTCATGGACCGCTGCCCCGCCGTCGAGTGGAGCCGCCGCCCCTGATTCCCGGTCACATAACGCCCCGGTAGTGTCCTCGGTCATGGGACGCGTGCTGCAACCGGTGCTGGCCGGGGTCGTCATGACGGTCGTCGGCTTCGCCAGCTCCTTCGCCGTGGTCCTGGCCGGGCTGCGGGCCGTGGGCGCGTCCGAGGCCCAGGCCGCCTCCGGGCTGCTGGCCCTGTGCGTGGTCATGGGGCTCCTGTCGATCGGGCTGAGCCTGCGGTTCCGGATGCCCCTGGGCATCGCCTGGTCCACCCCGGGCGCGGCGCTGCTGGTGTCGGTGGGGTCCGGGCACGCCGACTACCGGGCCGCCCTGGGCGCGTTCGTCGTCACCGGGGCGCTGATCGTGCTCGCCGGGCTGTCGGACTGGTTCGGGCGGCTGCTGCACTCCATCCCGGTCCCGGTCGCCAGCGCCATGCTCGCCGGGGTCCTGTTGCCGTTGTGCCTGGCCCCCGTTCAGGCGGTCGCCCGGTATCCGGGACCCGCCATTCCCATCGTGGTCGCCTGGGCGGTCCTCTACCGCTTCGCGCGGCGCTGGGCGGTCCCCGGCGCGCTCGTCGTGAGCATCGTCTCGATCCTCCTCACCCAGCCGAGGTCGGGCTCGCACCTGTGGCCCACACTCACCTTCGGGACGCCCACGTTCACGGTCGGCGCGCTGGTCGGCATCGCGATCCCGCTGTTCATCGTCACGATGGCCTCGCAGAACGTGGCCGGGATGAGCATGCTGGCGACCTACGGTTTCCACCCGAGGCTCCGGCCGATGCTGATCACGACCGGGATCGGCACCATGGTCGTCGCCCCGTTCGGCGGGCACACGGTGAACATGGCCGCGATCACCGCCGCTCTCGCCGCCGCCCCGGACGCCCACCCCGAGCCGGAGCGCCGCTGGATCGCCACGTTCGCCTCCGGGGTTCTCTACCTCGTGATCGCCCTCGGGGCGGGATTCGCGGTCGCACTGATCGCGTCGTCGCCGCCGCTGCTGATCGAAACGGTCGCGGGACTGGCCCTGCTCGGCACCCTCGGCACGGCGATCCAGGCTGCGGTCGAGGACGTCGGGCAGCGCGGCGCGGCCGTGGTGACGTTCGTGGTGAGCGCCTCGGGCATCGCCCCGTTCGGGATCGGGGCGGCCTTCTGGGGCCTGCTGGCCGGGCTGACGTTCCGGTTCCTGGAGCCGACCGGTCAGGCCGGGGCCAGCAGCCCGGAGCAGTCGTCCAGCAGCCGCTGACGCAGCGGCGCGGCCCGGTCGGCGAACCCGCGCTGCAACGCGGCGTACTCGGCCCTGCCCTCCGGGGTCTCCACCGTGATCGGCCGGTGCCCCAGGTCGCTCAGGTCGTAGGGGCTGGCCCGCATGTCCATGGTCCGGACGTCGCGGGCGAGCGCGAAGCAGTCGGCGACCAGCTCGCTGCCGATCAGCGGTGACAGCTTGTAGGCCCACTTGTAGAGGTCCATGTTGGCGTGCAGGCAGCCTGGTTGCTCCAGGTCCCGCTGGCGGTCCCGGGTCGGCTGGAGCAGGTTGAGCGGCCGTGCGGGCGGGGTGAAGAACCGGAACGCGTCGAAGTGGCTGCACCGCACTCCCCGCTGGTCCACGACCGCCTCGATCTCTGCGGGGGTCAGCCGCAGTGGCGAGGCGGAGTGCCGGATCTCCGCTGCGGGCGTCCGGTAGACCATCGCCCACTCGTGCATCCCGAAGCAGCCGAGGTGCGGTGGCCGGGCCGCGGTCGCGGCCAGCAGCTCCCGGGTCCACTCGATCGCGGCCCTGCGCTGCGGGAGGACCGAGTCGAGGTCGAGTGCGGCTCCCTGCGCGCAGTCGCGGTAGCCGGGCCCGAAGCCGGTCGCGCCGGCCAGGACCACGCCCGCCCCGGGATGCCACTGGACCAGCCGGCCCGGGCTGAAGCCGTAGTACGTGAACAGGAAGTCCTCGACCGGGTCGGCGATCCGCTCCCGGCGGCGGGCCAGATGCGGCCCGGTCCACGCCTCGACCCGCTCCCGGTGTGCCTCGGCCCGGGCCCGCCACTCCTGCTCGCTCAACACCACCACCCCCGCATGGTAGGAAGCTTTGGCCGGGGAGCGGTAATGCCCTCGGCCCGGGTCGTACCCTGGGTCGACCGAGAGGAGACCCACCATGGAGCACGGACCGGGGTTGAGCGTGGGCACCGTGGCGAGCCGGCTGGGCGTCGCCGCCGCCACGCTGCGCACCTGGGACCGGCGCTACGGCATCGGGCCGAGCCGCCGCAGCACCGGGAGCCACCGCCGGTACGACCCGGCCGACGTGGCCAGGCTCGAGGTCATGCACCGGATGATCCTGCAGGGCGCTCCCCCGGGTGAGGCGGCCCGGACGGCTCTGTCGGCACCGGCCGGGGACCGGCGGTCGGCCCAGGGACACGGGGCCGGCGGCCACCGGCTCCGGCTTCCGGCCGGTACGCCCCGGAGCCGTGGTCTGGCCAGGGCCGCGATGGCGCTGGACGAGCCCGCGGTGACGGCCACGCTCCAGGAGTCGCTCCGGCGGGACGGGGTCGTCCGGACCTGGGACGACCTCATCGTGCCGGTCCTGGCGAGCCTCGGCGACAAACACGCGGCGACCGGCGGGTACATCGACGTCGAGCATCTGCTGTCGTACGCCACGATGGCCTGTCTGGCGGGGGTGGCCCGGCGGGCCGAGCCGCTGAACGAACGGCCGGTCCTGCTGGCCTGCGCCCCCGAGGAACAGCACGGTCTGCCGGTACAGGCCCTGGCGGCGGCCCTGACCGAGCTCGGGATCGACTCGCGGCAGCTGGGCGCGCGGGTCCCCGCCGTGGCCCTGGCCGAGGCGGCCCGCCGGCTCGGTCCCGCCGCCGTCTTCGTCTGGTCCCAGACCGCGCAGACGGCCGATCCGGCGGCGCTGGCGGCGCTGCCCGCCATGCGCCCCGCCGTCCGGTTGCTCGTCGGCGGACCCGGCTGGGCCTTTCACCGGCTGCCCGACGACATCCGGCCCCTCACCACTCTGCCGGACGCGCTCTGCGAGGTCAGCGCCGCGCTCGGTCTGTTTTTCTGAACCAACGCTTTGCTCCTTCCAGGTTGCGTTCACCCCCCACGACTCGCTATGAATAAGATTTGAAGCGCTTTTGAGGAGGGGACATGGCTGAGTCCGTACGCCCCAAGGTTGCGGCGTCGAGCTGCCTGCTGGGCGAGCTCGTCCGGTACAACGGCGGGCACAGCCGCAACCGGTTCCTCACCGACCAGCTGTCGCGCCATGTCGACTGGGTCCTGGTCTGCCCCGAGATGGAGATCGGCCTCGGCACCCCGCGAGCCACCATCCGGATCCGGACCGACGGACACCTGGTCGGGCACGACGAGCAGGCCGACCACACCGCGCCGATGACGACGCTGGCCCAGGAGCGGATCACCGGCTTCGGCGAGCTCGACGGTTACGTCCTCAAGAGCCGCTCACCCAGCTGCGCACTGCAGGGGCTCCCCCGCTACGCGAGCCTGCCGGGCGAGCGCACCGACGGCCAGCCGGTCGACCGCAAGGGCCGCGGCCTGTTCGCCGGGCTCGTCCAGGACGCGATGCCGCTGCTCCCGATGGAGGAGGACGGGCGGCTCAACGACGCGGGCCTGCGCGAGCACTTCGTCGAGCGGATCTTCGCCCAGGCCCGGTTGCGGGCCCTGTTCGCCGCCGACTGGCGGCCCCGCGACCTGGTCGACTTCCACAGCAGGCACAAGCTCCAGATCCTCGCCCACAGCACCGTCCACTACCAGCGGCTCGGCCGGATCGTCGCCGAGGCCGGGTCCAGGCCGCCCGGGGAGCTGGCCGCCGAGTACCAGCAGGTCTTCGCCGAGGCGTTCGCGGTCCGGACCGCGAAGGGCCGGCACGTCAACGCGCTGCAGCACGTGTTCG
>JBDSTJ010000535.1:0-8915 GCA_039928335.1 Streptosporangiaceae bacterium
GATCCGGGCGTCGGTGGTCGCGGCTGCGGTGTGCAGGCGCACGGTCGCCAGTCCCAGGGTCTGCTCGAGCAGCCCCGCGGAGACGTCGACGAACTGCATCCGGCCGTAGGGCACGATCACCAGGCGCTTGGTGAACACCCCACTGGTGATCATCAGGTCGTCCTGGCGTTCCAGGAACCCCCACGACCTGAACGACAGGTCGGCGACCACCCAGGCGATGCCGAAGCCGAGGAGAATCGCGGCCAGCCAGGCGAGCGCCCCCGGCGCACCACCGGTACGGCGGACCACCAGCGCGCCCAGCACCGCCAAGGGCACGGCGACCCCGAGGGCGTTCAGCCTGCGGTGCCAGCGGTAACGCGCCGACAGTCGCCACCACTGCTCGTCCTCGGGCGGCGCGAACGCCTGGTCCCCGGTCGGCGGCCGGTGCGGCTGCGGCGGCAGCAGTCGGGGCTGCGCGGGCTGTTGCGGCGAATCGTTCATCACGCCCCAGTCAACCGTAAACAGCGCCCACAATCACCTCTCGCCATGGACTAGTGGGACCATGGCGGACATGAGCACAGTGCGGACCGTCGGAATCGGCGCGGGAGCCCAGGAACTGGCCACCGAGGACATGATCCTCAACATCGGCCCGCAGCACCCGTCCACACACGGTGTGCTGCGGCTCAAGCTGACCCTGGACGGCGAACGGATCACGACCGCCGAGCCGATCATCGGCTACATGCACCGCGGCGCGGAGAAACTGTTCGAGGTCCGTGACTTCCGGCAGATCATCGTGCTGGCCAACCGGCACGACTGGCTGTCGGCCTTCGCCAACGAACTGGGCGTCGTCCTGGCCGCGGAACGCATGCTGGGCATGGAGGTCCCGGTCCGGGCCGTCTGGGCGCGCACCCTCCTCGCCGAGCTCAACCGGGTGCTCAACCACCTGATGTTCCTCGGCTCCTACCCCCTCGAAATCGGTGCGATCACCCCGATCTTCCTCGCGTTCCGCGAGCGCGAGGAGCTCCAGCGGGTCCTCGAGGAGGTGTCCGGCGGCCGCATGCACTACATGTTCAACCGGGTCGGCGGTCTCAAGGAGGACCTGCCGCTCGGCTGGATGTCCCGCACCCGCGCCGCCGTCGCCCAGGTCCGCACCCGGATGAGCGACATCTCCGAACTGATCATGGGCAACGAGATCTTCCGGGCCCGCACCCGCGGCGTCGGCGTCCTGACCCGCGAGCAGATCCTGCAGTACGGCGTGAGCGGCCCGATCGCCCGCGCCTCGGGCGTCGACTTCGACCTGCGCCGCGACGAGCCCTACCTGGCCTACGGGGAACTCGACGTCCCCGTCGTCACCCGCACCGAAGGCGACTGCCTGGCCCGCTTCGAGTGCCTCCTCGACCAGGTGCACGTCTCCCTCGACCTCGCCGACGCCTGCCTCGACCGGCTGGCGGAGCTCCCGCCCGGCCCGATCAACCAGCGCCTCCCGAAGATCCTCAAGATCCCCGTCGGCCACACCTACGCCTGGACCGAGAACCCCCTGGGCCTCAACGGCTACTACCTGGTCTCGCGGGGCGAGAAGACCCCCTGGCGCCTCAAGCTCCGCTCGGCCTCCTACAACAACATCCAGGTGCTCCCCGAGATGCTCGCCGGCCGCCTCATCGCCGACATGGTCGCCATCCTCGGCTCCATGTTCTTCGTGGTCGGCGACGTGGACAAGTAGTCAACGGGTGACCGGCGTCAAACGCGGCCGCACTCTCATGCCGGGTGGTGCCAATCCGGTCGACCGGGCTCCTCAGCTCCGGGCATCTTCGGGGTCCTTGGGGACTCGGCAGCAGTACTCGAGGAACAGGGCCGCACCCACCAGGGCCAGGGCCGCCAGGAACGTGCCGGCACTGACAATGAAGTCGCTGCGCGGGGTCGACTTGTCCAGCTCGCCGCCGAGGTAGGCGACGAACCCGAGGAAGGTCCCGGCCAGGACCGCCGCCGCGTGCGCGCTGGCCTTGCCGAGCGCCGCCAGGCGCGCCACCGCCAGCGGATCGATGGGTTTGGACTTCTCCGCGCTCTCCCTGTGGTGGATCCGAGCCCGGGTGTTGAGACCGGTCACCATCTCGGCCAGGCCGACCAGGAGCAGCGTGGGCACCGCCGTCCATGGCAGGGGCGGCAGCGAGGCGTACGTCACGCGTAGCAGCACCCACACCAGGATCGCGGGGACCAGCACGAAAGCCAGCAGGTGCGCCGGCCTTGAAGCCTTCACGCGGGCGGCTGGAGGGCCAGGTCTTCGCGCCGGTTGACGCCTTCCGAGCCGACCGACTCGACCAGCTCGGCGATCCGGCCGCGCCCGGTCAGCTCGCCGTCGGGGTCGATGTCGGCCCAGGGCACCAGCACAAAACCGCGCTCGTGGGCGCGCGGGTGCGGCAGGGTCAGCACCGGATCGTCGGACACGACCGAGCCGAACTGGATGATGTCGATGTCGAGGGTGCGCGGGCCCCACCGGACCAGCCGTTCCCTGCGCATGGCCTCCTCGATACTGAGGACCCGGTCGAGCAGGACCTCGGGGGTCAGCCGGGTCACCGCGACCGCGACCACGTTGAGGAAGTCGTCCTGCTCCACCGGACCCCAGGGGGCGGTCTCATAGACGGGCGAAAGGGACTGGAGGCTGAGTCCGGGCGCGTCGAACAGCGCGTCGATGGCCTCCTGGAGGTTCTCCAGCCGGTCGCCGAGATTGCTGCCCAGGGACAGCACCACCTTGTGCTGGACGAGCATGTGCCCACCGGTCAGGGTGCGGTCACTCACCTGCGGCTCCTCGTGATCGTTACGGCGACGTCGGTGAACGGATGCGGAATCGGGGCGGCAGGCTTGTGCACGGTCACCGTGGCCGTCCGCACCAGCCCATGGCCCAGGCAGGCGGCGGCGAGCCGCTCCGCGAGGGTCTCGATCAGATCGACGGCCGGGCCCTCCACGATCGCGACCAGCGCGGTCGCCAGCTCCCCGTAGTGGACGGTACGGGTGAGATCGTCGTTCTCCCCGGCGGGCCGGAGATCCAGGCCGAGGTTGACGTCCACGATGAACTCCTGGCCCAGCTCACGCTCGGCCTTGAGCGCCCCGTGGAAGCCGCGCGCCCGCAGCCCGGTCAGCTCAATGCTGTCCATCGTCCTCCTCTTCGACCTCGGTCAGCACGGGCGAACCGTGGTGGACCCACAAGCGCCACACGCCCTCCTCGCGTACGAACATATTGCTCGACACCACGCTGCCGCCCGCCAGGAACCCGCCCTCGGTCTCGTCGTCGGCGGTAAGGATGTTCTCCTCGCAGGTCAGCACGGCCGTGTCCCCGAAGATCTGCACGTTGACATCGGTCAGGACGAACTGGATGTAGGCGGTGTTCGCCATGATCAGAGCCCATGACCTGAGCACCTCGTCGCGCCCGCGCAGCATCGACCAGCCCGGGTGCACGCAGGCCACGCTCTCGGCGAAGTCCCCGTCGGCCCAGACCTTGTGCATCAGGTCCAGGTCACCGTTCTCGAAAGCGGCATAGAACTCGGTGTTGGCGGCTTCGACCGCTTCGGCATCATCCACGCGCCGAACCTATCGCTGCGGCCACACGCACCGCGTCGGCATTCGGGCCCACCTTGTGGACCCGCACGCACCAGGCGCCACTGGCGGCGGCCAGCGCCGAGACGGCCACCGTGGCGTCATCGCACTGGTCAAAGGGCCTGGGCGTACCGTCCGGACCGGCCAGGAGCCTGCCCAAAAACCGCTTTCTGGACGCGCCGACCAGGACCGGCAGGTCGTAGTCGCGCAGATGCCGGAGCAGTGCCCAGTTGTGCTCGGGCAGCTTCGCGAACCCCAGACCCGGGTCCACCACGAGCAGGCCCGGATCGACCCCGCGCGCCACGATCGCCTCGACCCGCTGGTCGAGTTCCTCCCGTACCTCCCGTACGACGTCGGTGTAGACCGCGCGGGTCTGCATGTCGTGGCTGTGGCCACGCCAGTGCATCACCACGTACGGGATGCGGGCGCGGGCCACCACCTGGGGCATGTCCGGATCCGCCAGCCCACCCGACACATCGTTGACCAGCCGTGCGCCGGCCCCGACCGCCACCTCGGCCACCTCCGCGCGCATCGTGTCGACGCTGACCGGGACACCCGCGGCGGCCAACGCCTCGATCACCGGGATGACCCGCCGCAGCTCCTCGGCGAGCGACACCCGTTGCGCGCCCGGCCGGGTCGACTCACCGCCCACGTCCACGAGGTCCGCGCCCTCGGCCGCCAGCTCCAGGCCGTGCTTGATCGCCCGTTCGGGCTCGAACCAGTCCCCGCCGTCGGAGAAGGAATCCGGGGTGACGTTGACCACGCCCATGACCAGGCAACGGTCGAGGTCGGGCAGCCCGGGAACGCTCATGCCCTCAGGCTAACCCGTTCACCGCCGCGGGATCCTCCTGGGACGGACCATGCCGGGCAGCCGCAGCCTCGGCCACACGATGAAGGCCTCAGCCTCCAGCGCGGCCAGCGCGATCCGGGGGGCGTCGTTGAGGCTCGGGTAGACGAAGAACCGGGGCTTCCACGTCGGCTGGAACTTGGCGTTGAACTTGTAGAGCGACTCGAGCTGGAACCAGCGGGACAGGAACACCAGCAGGCCCCGCCAGGCCTTGAGTACCGGGCCGGCCCCGACCCGTTCACCGCGCTCGAACACCGCCCGGAACACCGCGAAGTTCAGCGACAGGCGCTTGACGTCCAGCTCCGGGGCGAGCTTGATCGCCTCGACGATCATGAAGTCGTTGAGGCCCGGCTGGGCGGCCCGATCACGCCGCATCAGGTCCAGCGAGAGCCCGTCGGCCCCCCACGGCACGAAGTGCAGGAACGCGTGCAACTCACCGTCCTTGATCGCCGTCGCGATCGCACAGTCCCCGTCACCGGCCTCGCCGACCCGGCCCAGCGCCATCGAGAAGCCTCGCTCGGTGTCCGTGCCACGCCACGCGTCCGCCTGGGACCAGAGATCAGCCAGCTCCTCGGGGGTGTAGTCCCGCTCCCGTTTGAACTCCACCTTGTAGCCCTGCCGGGCCACCCGGTTGACCATCTGGCGTACGTTGCGCATCTGCCGGCCGTCAAGGCTGAACTCCGAGAGCTCCACGATCGCCTCGTCGCCCAGCTCCAGCGCGTCCAGGCCCGCCTCCCTGACCCACACCTCCGCCGCCAGCTCACTGCAGCCCATGACGGCGGGCACCCACGCGTGCTTGTCCGCCTCGTCGACGAAGGCCTGGATCGCCCCCGGCCAGGCCTCGGGGTCGCCCAGCGGATCACCGCCGGCCAGCATCACCCCGGACACCACCCGGTAGGTGACGCAGGCCTTGCCGGTCGGCGACCAGATGACGCTCTTGTCCCGGCGCAACGAGAAGTAGCCCAGCGAGTCCCGCGCGCCCTGCTTCACCAGCAGCGCCCTGATCTTCTCCTCGTCCTCGTCGGAGAGTGCCAGCAGCGGCTCGGCCGGGCGGAGGAACAGATAGACGACCGCCAGGCCGATGAACAGCCCCAGCCCGCCCAGGATCAGGCTGAACAGGTCGTCGCGGCGGCCGGTCTCCAGCTGGATCGGCCCGTGAATCCCGATCAGCCCCATCGCGATGTGCTGGAACTGCTCGAACACCCCGTAGGAGGCCTCGACCTCCCGGCTGTTGAAACCCAGGAACAGGAACCCGACCACGAAGCTGCCCGCGGTCAGCACCGCCCCGGCGTACAGCGCCCGCCAGCGCGTCCGGGGGTCGCCCAGCGCATAGAACTCCCGCCGGTAGCGGAGCAGAGCCGCCAGCAGCAGCGCCGAGATGACCGCCTCGCCGACGGCGAGATTCTTGACCACATGCAGCACGATGCTCGCCGCCAGCAACACCACCGCAGCCTGCCACGCGCGCTTCTTGCGCCGCCTGAGGGCGTGCGACAGCAGCAGGAACAGCATCCCGGTGATGACGGTCGCGGTCCGCGCCACGTTCGTCAGAGCCCCGGGGACCACCTCCGACACGTCGAGCATCCGGTGGTGCCACTCCGGCGAGATCCCGCCGACGATGTCGAGCAGGCCGGTGGCCATCGCGAGCAGGCCCGCCGCCTGCGGCACCCGGCGGTGCAGTCTCCGCCGCTCCGACCTGGTCTTCTCGGGAGCGGTCTGCCGCTCGGTCTCCGCCATCACAGCCCACACCTCGAGGTCGACGCCACCCCGGGGATTGACCAGAGCCCGGCCAACGTAACACCGGCCTATTGATCATAAAAACAGCCTCAAGAGTGACGACTCCCCCGCCCAGGGGAGGACTCAGTTGCGGCCGAGTATGAGGCCCATGGCCTCGGCGCGGGTTTCGGCGCTGCTCCGGAAGTCTCCACGGACCGCCGAGGTGATCGTCTTGGCACCGGGCTTGCGGACACCGCGCATCGCCATGCACAGATGCTCGGCCTCGACGACGACGATCACGCCCCTCGGCTCGAGGTGCATCATGAGAGCGTCTGCGACCTGGCTGGTGAGCCGTTCCTGGACCTGGGGCCGCCGAGCGTACACATCGACGAGCCGGGCCAGTTTGGACAGACCGGTGATCTGCCCCTTCTCGTTCGGTATGTAACCGACATGCGCCACGCCGAAGAACGGCAGGAAGTGGTGTTCGCAGAACGAGAAGAGCTCGATGTCCTTGACCAGGACCATCTCTTCGTGATCGGCCTCGAACACCGTGGTGAGGGCGTCGCCCGGCGTCTGCCTCAGGCCGGCGAACTGCTCGGCGTAGGCGCGGGCCACCCTCGCGGGAGTGTCCCGGAGTCCGTCACGGTCCGGATCCTCGCCGATCGCGAAAAGAATCTCGCGAACGGCCTTCTCAATCCGTCCATGGTCGAACTCCGGGACTCCTGTACTCATAAGCGGCATCCTACGGTGGAGTTGATCAGCCCTCGACCTCGGGCAGCTTCTCCGCCACGACTCCGTTGGACAGCGCCAGCTCCTTGGGCGTCAGGACCGGCGGACGCTCCGACGGGAGCCGCTTGCCGTAGCCGGTGTAGGAGTTCTGGTGCGGCCGGCGCTGGATCGGCGCGAAGACCTCGAGCACCCGGTCACGGGCGAGCGTCTCGGTCTCCATGAGCTCCAGCACGAGATGGTCGAGCACGTCCCGGTACTCCGTCAGGATCTCCCAGGCAACGTCGTGGGCCGACTCGATGAGCCGCCGGACCTCGTCGTCGATGGCCGAGGCGATGTCCTCGGAGTAGTCCCGCTCGTGGCCCATGTCGCGGCCGAGGAAGACCTCGCCCTGACCGGAGCCGAACTTGCGGGCACCCATCCGTTCGCTCATGCCGTACTCGGTGACCATGGCACGGGCGATGGCGGTGGCCTTCTCGATGTCGTTGGACGCGCCGGTGGTGGGCTCGTGGAAGACGAGTTCCTCAGCGGTGCGGCCACCGAGCAGCATGGCGAGCTGGTCGGTCATCTCCGAGCGGGTGGTGAGGAACTTGTCCTCCATCGGCAGGGTCATCGTGTAACCGAGGGCCCGGCCGCGCGGCAGGATCGTCACCTTGTGCACGGGGTCAGCGTTGGGGAGGGCGTGCGCGACCAGCGCGTGGCCACCTTCGTGGTACGCGATGATCTTCTTTTCGGCCTCGGACATCAGGCGGGACTTGCGCTCGGGGCCGGCCATCACGCGGTCGATGGATTCCTCGAGGGTCTCCATGTCGATCAGCTTGCGGTCGAACCGGGCGGTCAGCAGCGCCGCCTCGTTGATCACGTTCGCGAGGTCGGCACCGGTGAAGCCGGGCGTGCGTCGCGCGATGATGTCGAGTTCGACGTCGGGCGCGAACGGCTTGCCGCGGCCGTGCACCTTGAGGATGCCGCGACGGCCCTCGAGGTCGGGGCGGTCGACCGTGATCTGGCGGTCGAACCGGCCCGGACGCAGCAGCGCCGGGTCGAGGATGTCGGGGCGGTTGGTGGCGGCGATCAGGATGACGCCGCCCTTGGCGTCGAAGCCGTCCATCTCGACCAGGAGCTGGTTGAGAGTCTGCTCACGCTCGTCGTGCCCACCGCCGAGACCCGCACCACGGTGTCGGCCGACGGCATCGATCTCGTCGATGAAGATGATCGCGGGTGCGTTGGCCTTGGCCTGTTCGAACAGGTCACGGACCCGGCTCGCGCCGACGCCCACGAACATCTCGACGAAGTCGGAGCCCGAGTTGGAGTAGAACGGCACGCCCGCCTCGCCGGCGACCGCCCGGGCGAGGAGCGTCTTGCCGGTACCGGGCTGGCCGTAGAGCAGCACGCCGCGAGGGATCTTCGCGCCCACGGCCTGGAACCGGGCCGGGTCTGCGAGGAACTCCTTGATCTCCTGCAGCTCCTCGACCGCCTCGTCCACGCCGGCGACGTCCGTGAACCCGACCTGCGGGGACTCCTTGTTGACCAGCTTGGCCTTCGACTTGCCGAAGCTCATCACGCGCGAGCCGCCGCCCTGCATGTTGGACATGAGGAACCAGAAGATGCCCAAGATGATGATGAACGGGAGCAGCAGGCTGAGCAGGCTCGCCCACCACGACTGGCGCGGCACCTCGGAGTTGTAGCCGCCCTTCGGGTCGGCCTTCGCGATCGCGTCGACGACCGATTGCCCCTGGGGCACGACGTAGAAGAACTCGACGTTCTTGCCCTTGTCCTCGCCGCCGGACGAGTAGCTCTCCGTGAGCGTGAGATTGACGCGCTGCTCGCCGTCGACGATCTTCGCCTGCTCGACCTCGCCCTGGCTGAGCAGCTCGAGTCCGGCGGACGTGTCGATCTTCTGCACGCTCGGGGTCAGCATCGTGGAGGCACCGATCCAGAGGATCGCCACCGCCAGGACGATCCACACGATGGGGCCGCGGGTGAGGCGCTTGAGATTCATGGGCGGCGGGGGCGAACCCCCTCATCCCTCCAGATCGCTTTAGGGCAGGTCAAAAGGTGAAGT
>JBDSTJ010000536.1:0-13287 GCA_039928335.1 Streptosporangiaceae bacterium
GCGTGGCCGACCAGGCGGCTCGCGGTCGAGGGGTCGATCTCCAGCCGTTCGGCGACCGCGCCCACGGTCACCTCGGTGCCGGCTCCCTCACCGAGCCTGTTGACGGCCGAGACGACCATCAGGTTGGACATCTGCAGCGGCCGGGACCCGGGGGTCTGCTCCCGGACCTTGCGCATCAGGTCCGGTTTCGCCCACACCCGGCGCAGGTGGAAGAGCGCGATTCCGATCTCGGCCAGCACCGGATCGTCGAGTGCGGTCTCCATCACTACTCCCGCAGGTTGATAGGTGCACCGTACAGATGTACGGTGCATAGGACTCCATGTATGCACGCTACACGTATCAACCCCGTGAAGGAACAGATGGACGCCGCCCAGCCGAGCAAGCGCCAGACAATGGTCATCCTGTCCGGGCTCATGCTCGGCATGTTCATGGCCGCCCTCGACCAGATGATCGTCTCCACCGCGCTGCCGACGATCGTCCGGGAACTCGACGGCCTCGAGCACATCTCCTGGGTGGTCACCGCCTACCTCCTCGCCTCGACCGTCGCGATGCCGCTGTACGGCAAGCTCGGGGACCAGTACGGCCGCAAGCCGGTCTTCGTCTTCGTCATCGTGGTCTTCCTGATCGGCTCGGTGCTCTGCGGCGTGGCCCAGAGCATGCCGCAGCTGATCGCGTTCCGGGCGATCCAGGGCCTGGGCGGCGGCGGCCTGATGCTCAGCGCGATGTCGATCGTCGCCGATGTGGTCCCGCCCCGCGACCGCGGCCGCTACCAGGGCCTGTTCGGCTCGATGTTCGGACTGGCCTCCATCGCCGGGCCCCTGGTCGGCGGCTTCTTCACCGACCACCTCACCTGGCGCTGGATCTTCTACATCAACCTGCCGATCGGCGCGGCCGCGCTGCTGGTGGCCGTGTTCGGCCTGCACCTGCACAAGCCCGACCACGGCAAGCCCAAGATCGACTATCTAGGCGCGGTGCTGATCGCCGCCGGGGTGGCCTGCATCGTGCTGCTGACCAGTTGGGGCGGCACCCAGTACGACTGGGACTCCCCCATGATCATCAGCCTCGGCATCGGCGGCGCGGCCCTGCTCACGGTCTTCGGCTTCGTCGAGACCAGGGTGGCCGAGCCGATCATCCCGATGAGCCTGTTCCGCAACCGGACCGTCAGCAGCGCCAGCGGGATCAGCTTCTTCGTCGGCTTCGCCATGTTCGGCTGCATCGCCTTCCTCCCGCTGTTCCTGCAGATCGTGTCGGGGTTCAGCGCCACCAACTCCGGCTTCCTCACCCTGCCGCTGATGGCGGGCCTGCTGGTCACCTCGATCGTCGCCGGCCGGCTCACCAGCCGGACCGGGCACTACAAGATCTTCCCGATCGCCGGCACGCTGATCGCGATCATCGGCATGTTCCTGCTGTCGACGATGGACCAGGACACCACCCGGGCCCAGTCCGGCCTGTACATGCTGGTGCTCGGTGCGGGCCTGGGCATGGTCATGCAGACCGTCATCCTGGCCGTGCAGAACACCGTCGAGCGCAAGGACCTCGGCACCGGCACCTCCACGGTGACCTTCGCCCGGCAGGTCGGCGCGTCCTTCGGCGTCGCGGTGTTCGGTGCGATCTTCAACAACCGGCTGTCGGCGGAGCTCTCCACCCGGCTGCCCGACGGCGCGAACCCGCCCCGGACCAACTCGATCTCGCGGGACGTGATCGACGCCCTGCCACCGCAGCTGCGCGACGCCGTGCTCGCCTCGTTCTCGCACGCCCTGACCGACGTCTTCCGCTACGCCCTCCCGTTCATGGTCGTCGCGTTCGCCGCGACCTGGTTCCTCAAGGAGGAGCCGCTGCGTGGAGCGCCTGCCGCCCAGGAGGTTCCGTTGGACAAGGTCGCCCTCTGACCGGCGCGGGCGATCACGTCCAGGTGGTCGCCCGGCCCGGTCGGCACCCGTAGGGTTCGGCCATGGGCATGGTCAACACGGTGGGACTCGTCCTGCACCCCAAGCGCGACTCGCAGGTCGCCGTCGACACGATCGTCGCCTGGTCCTCGGGCCGGAACGGAACGGTCCTCGGGCTGCCCGAGGAGATCGGGCGGATCGACTGCAGCGCCGTGCCGGTCACGCCGGCCGCGCTGGTCGAGCGCTCGGACCTGCTGGTGAGCCTGGGCGGCGACGGGACGATGCTGCGGAGCATGCGGCTGGTCGCCGGCCGGACCACCCCGGTGCTCGGCGTCAACCTCGGCCGGCTCGGCTTCCTCGCGGAGATCGACATCGACGAGCTCTCCCGTGCCCTCACCAACATCGACCAGCACCGCTACCAGATCGAACCGCGGATGGCGATCACCGCGAAGCTGCCCGGCGGCGAGGTCGTGACCGCCTTCAACGACATCGCCCTGGTCCGGATCCCCGGCGACGGCATCGCCGCCGTCGAGGTCCTCGTCGAGGGGCACCCGTTCGTCCGCTACGCCGCCGACGCGGTCATCGTCGCGACCTCCACCGGCTCCACCGCCTACAGCTACTCCGCCGGCGGCCCGATCGTCTCTCCCAACGTCGAAGGCTTCCTGGTGGTCCCGGCCGCAGCGCACTCCACCTTCAACCGGGCGGTCATGCTCTCCGCCGACGAGGGTGTCACGCTGGCGCTGCTGCCCGGCTCGGGCGAGCTCGCCGTCGAGGTCGACGGGCGCGTGATGGCCCGCCTGTCCCCCGGCCACAGCCTGTCCATCACGGCCGTACGGGCGGCCGCCCAGGTCGTGCGCCTCGGCGAGACGACCTTCTACGAGCGGGCCCGGCGCAAGCTCCGGGTCAGCGGCAGCGCCGAGATCGACTGACCACCGGCGGCTGAGGTCGGGTCGCGGGAGAAGTCCGGCCGCGGTGCCAACCAACCGCGGTTCCTGATCATCCAACCCAGGACCGCTGTGAACAGAATGGAACCGCATGAAGCTCGGACTCACCTTCCTCCTCACCGCCGCCGCCATGACCGCAGGCCTCGTGGAGACGATCCCGGCGGAGTCCACCACCGCCCCCGGAGTCAGCGCCCCCGCGGTCCGGATGTGGGTTCTCGGACAAGTGCCGGGCGGCCGCGGATAAGGTTGGTGCACCGCCTGGCAGACCGTCGAGAAAGGCCAAGATCACGTGGCTGATTCGTTCGTGCATCTCCATGTCCACACCGAGTATTCGATGCTGGACGGCGCGGCGAAAATCGGAAAGCTCGCGGACCGGGCCGCCGAGCTGGGGATGCCCGCGGTCGCGATGTCCGACCACGGCAACATGTTCGGCGCCTATGAGTTCAACAAGAAGGTCACCGCCGCGGGGCTCAAACCGATCTTCGGCATCGAGGGCTACATCTCGCCGGAGTCGCGGTTCCACAAGGAGTCGGTGTTCTGGGGTGAGCCGCACCAGCGCAAGTCCAACGAGGCGACCGGCCTGGGCGGCGACGTCTCGGCGAGCGGCGCGTACCTGCACATGACGATGTGGGCGCGGACCCCGACGGGCCTGCGCAACCTGTTCCGGATCAGCTCCCTCGCCAGCCTCGAGGGGAACTGGAAGAAGTACCCCCGGATGGACACCGACCTGTTCGAGCGCTACCACGAGGGGATGATCGCGACGACGGGCTGCCCGTCCGGGGCGGTCCAGACGCGGTTGCGGCTCGGCCAGTTCGACAAGGCCCTGGAGTACGCGGCGCAGTACCAGGACATCTTCGGGAAGGACAACTACTTCCTCGAGATCATGGATCACGGCGGGATCCCGATCGAGACCGGGGTCCGCGACCAGGTCCTGGAGATCGGCCGGCGCCTGAACATTCCGCCGCTGGTCACCAACGACTCCCACTATGTGACCGAGGACCAGTCGAGCGCGCACGACGCGCTCCTGTGCGTCGGCACCAACTCCCAGATGGACGACCCCAACCGGTTCCGGTTCTCCGGCGCGGGCTACTACCTGAAGTCCGCCGACGAGATGCGGGCGATCAACAACTCGGACGTGTGGGCGCAGGGGTGCAAGAACACCCTGATGGTCGCGGAGCGGGTCGAGGACTGCTCCGAGGTGTTCAAGCACCGGGACCTGTACGCCAAGTTCCCGGTGCCCGAGGGCGAGACGGAGATGACCTGGCTCCGCAAGGAGTCCTACCGGGGCGCGGTCGAGCGTTACGGCAGCCCGGTGCCCGCCGAGATCACCGAGCGGATCGACTTCGAGCTCCAGACCATCGAGAAGATGGGCTTCCCGTGCTACTTCCTGGTCGTGGCAGATATCTGCCGGTACGCCCGGGACAACGGCATCTGGGTCGGTCCCGGCCGTGGGTCGGCGACGGGGTCGATGGTCGCCTACGTCACCCGGATCACCGAGCTCGACCCGATCGAGCACATGCTGCTGTTCGAACGGTTCCTCAACCCCGAGCGCATCTCCCCGCCCGACGTCGACCTGGACTTCGACGAGCGTCGGCGCGGTGACATGATCCGCTACGTCGCCGAGAAGTACGGCGAAGAGAACGTCTCGATGATCATCACTTACATGACGATCAAGTCCAAGGCCGCGATCAAGGACTCCGGGCGCATCCAGGGCTACCCCTTCCCCGTCGGCGAGAAGATCACCAAGGCGTTCCCGCCGGCTGTGATGGGCAAGGAGATCCCGCTCGACGGCATCTTCAACGACAAGCACGAGCGGTACAGCGAGGCCGGCGAGCTCCGCAGCATGTACGAGGACGACCCCGACGTCCGCAAGGTCATCGACGTCGCCCGCGGCCTCGAGGGCCTGACCCGCGGCACCGGCGTGCACGCCGCCGGCGTGATCATCTCCTCCCAGCCGCTCCTCGACGTCATGCCGATCTTCATGCGGCAGGCCGACGGCGTCCGCATCACCGGCTTCGACGGCCCGTCCTCGGAGGACATGGGCTGCCTCAAGATGGACTTCCTGGGGCTGCGCAACCTCACGGTCCTCGGCGACGCCGTCGAGAACATCAAGACCAACCGCGACATCGACCTGGACGTGCTCGGGCTGGCGCTGGACGACAAGAAGGCCTACGAGCTGCTCGCCCGCGGCGAGACCCTCGGCGTCTTCCAGCTCGACTCGCCCATGATGCGCGACCTGACCAAGCTGATGGCCCCCGACCGGTTCGAGGACGTCTCGTCGATCCTCGCGCTCGGCCGGCCCGGCCCGATGGGCGCCAACGCCCACACCAACTACGCCCTGCGCAAGGCCGGCAAGCAGCCGGTCGAGCCGATCCACCCCACCCTCAGGCAGGCCCTCGAACCGATCCTCGGCACGACGCACCATCTGGTGGTCTACCAGGAGCAGGTCATGGCCATCGCCCAGCAGCTCGCCGGTTACTCCCTCGGCGGCGCCGACATCCTGCGGCGCGCGATGGGCAAGAAGAAGCAAGCCGAGATGGACGCGCAGTGGGCCAAGTTCAGCGCGGGCATGGAGGGCAACGGCTACTCCGCCGAGGCGACCAGGGCCGTCTGGGACGTGCTCGTCCCGTTCTCCCAGTACGGCTTCAACAAGTCCCACACCGCCGGGTACGGGCTCGTCTCCTACTGGACCGCCTACCTCAAGGCCAACTACCCGGCCGAGTACATGGCCGCGCTGCTCACCAGCGTCGGCGACAGCAAGGACAAGATCGCGATCTATCTCGGCGAGGCCCGCCGGATGGGCGTCAAGGTGCTGTCCCCCGACGTCAACGAGAGCTCGCTGCGGTTCACCGCCGTCGGCCCCGACGTCCGGTTCGGCCTCGGCGCGATCCGCAACGTCGGCGAGAACGTCATCGAGGGCATCGTCAAGGCCCGCCGGGAACAGGGCGCCTACACCGACTTCAACGACTTCCTCAGCAAGGTGCCGCAGGTCGTCTGCAACAAGCGGGTCATCGAGTCGCTGATCAAGGCCGGCGCTTTCGACGGGCTCAAGCACGAGCGCAAGGGCCTGCTCATGGTGCACGAGCAGGCCGTCGACTCCGTCATCGACGTCAAGCGCAAGCAGGCCCAGGGCCAGGACTCGCTGTTCGGGGCGTTCGACGACGACGGCGGCGGAACCGACGACGCCTTCCGTGTCGACATCCCCGACACGGCCTGGACGCAGGCGGTCCAGCTCGCCTTCGAACGGGAGATGCTCGGGCTGTATGTGTCCGCGCACCCGCTCGACGGGGCGGAGCGCATCCTGTCCCGCAACCGGACCGTCACCATCGCCCAGCTCCAGGACGGCTTCGACTCCTACCAGGACATCAAGATCTCCGGGATCATCTCCTCGGTCGACAAGAAGATCACCAAGCAGGGCAACATGTGGGCGGTCATCACCGTCGAGGACCTCGACGCCTCGATCGAGGTCCCGGTCTTCCCGCAGGCCTACCAGCTGTACGCGCCCGCGCTCCTGCCCGACAACGTGGTCAGCGTGCTCGGCCGGACCAAGAAGCAGGAAAGCCGCAACAAGGACGACGACGACGCCACGACCGTCCAGTTCCTCGCCAAGGAGGTCATGGTGCTGGACGTGTCCGGCGTCAAGGCCGACGGCCGCCACCCCGTCGTCATCGCGCTGCACGAGGGCCGCATCACCATGGACCTCCTCGGCGAGCTCAAGCGGATCTTCACCGTGCACCGGGGCGACAGCCCCGTCCACCTGCGGGTCCAGAAGATCGACAGCAGGGTCGTCGTCTTCGACCTGCCCACCTACGAGGTCAACACCAGCAACGGGGCCTTCGCCGCCGACATCAAGACCCTCCTCGGCGCGTCCGCACTCCTGGACGTCTAGGTCCGCTCACCGGTCAGTGGTCAGTGGTGGAAACCGGTGCGGGCGGCGTCGGAGGGTCGGTTGGGTCCCCGGGTCAGATGATCCAGGGAGCGGCGCAGGTCGGCGACGAGCAGGGCGATCTCGTCCCGGCCGATGCCGTGCCGGATCATCACCCGCTGGATCACGGTCTGCTCGCGGTCGGCCGGCAGCGGGTAGGACGGGACCTGCCAGCCGCGCTGGCGGAGCTGGTCCGACAGGTCGTACAGCGAGAACCCGGCGTTCGCCGGATCGGTCAGCGTGTAGGAGACCGCGGGGAGCGCGCCCCGCCCGTCGTACAGCAGAGTGAACGGGCCCATCTCCTCGATCTTCCCGGCCAGGTACTGGGCGGTGTCCGCGCACGCCTGCTGGACCCGCCGGTAGCCGCCGCGGCCCAGCCGGAGCAGCAGGTAGTACTGCGCGATGACCTGACCGCCGGGTCGGGAGAAGTTGAGCGCGAACGTCGGCATGTCGCCGCCCAGGTAGTCGACGCGGAAGACAAGCTCCTCGGGCAGCAGGTCCGGCTCCCGCCAGATGATCCAGCCGACGCCCAGCGGGGCGAGCCCGTACTTGTGGCCCGAGGCGTTGATCGAGGCGACCCGCTCGACGCGGAAGTCCCAGGGCAGCTCGGGATGCAGGAACGGGGCGATGAACCCGCCGCTCGCCGCGTCGACGTGGATCGGGACGTCCCAGCCGTGGACGGCCTGGATCCGGTCGAGTTCGGCCGAGATCTCCCGGACCGGCTCGTAGTCGCAGGTGAACGTCACCCCGAGGATCGCGACGACCCCGATGGTGTTCTCGTCGACATACCGTTCGAGCTGGTGCGGTCGCAGCCCGGTCGCGCCGGGCTCCAACGGCACCTGGCGCAGTTCGACATCGAAGTAGCGGGCGAACTTGTCCCAGCAGATCTGCACCGGCCCGCAGACCAGGTTGGGGCGGTCCGCCGGCTTGCCCTCGGCCTGCCGGAGCTGTCGCCAGCGCCACTTCATCGCCAGGCCGCCGAGCATCGCCGCCTCGCTGGAGCCCGTCGTCGAACAGCCCATCGTCGCATCGCCCGCGGGCGCGTTCCACAGGTCGGCCAGGATGTGCACGCACCGGGACTCGATCTCCGCGGTCTGCGGGTACTCATCCTTGTCGATCATGTTCTTGTCCAGGCACTCTGCCATCAGCCGGTGGACCTCGTCCTCCGACCAGGTCGTGCAGAACGTCGCCAGGTTCTGCGCCGCGTTCCCGTCCAGCAGGAGCTCGTTGTGGATCGCCGCGAAGACCACCTCGGGCCGGGTCTGGTCCTCGGGGATCCGCCGCTTGGGCAGAACGTCGCCGCTCATCGGCGCGGCGAACACATCGGTGGCGTCGTCACCGGCCTTCGCGTCCTTCACCACATGCAGCGCCACGGCCACCCCTCGGAGAATCCCCTCTCCCGGATCTTCCCGGCCGAACACCGCCCATGCGTCAGAACAGGAAGATCAATCGTGAACCGCGGCCGGGTCAGAGCTCCAGGGACGGCCGGAGGCGGCCCATCGTCCAGCGTCGTTGCAGGTGGACGGCGAGGACCAGCAGGGACAGCGCGACGGCGAGATAGCCGGCGAGGATGCCCGCGTCGGCCAGCACGTGCGACCGCTGGCCGCCCGAGATCGTGACCCGCAACGCGGACACGAGATAGGTCATCGGGACGAAGCCATGGATCGTGCGGAACGGCTCCGGGAGCGTCTCCACCGGGTAGAGGCCACCGCACGACACCAGCTGGATCATGAGGAGGACCAAGGCTGCCGCGTCACCCACCGCGCCGAGGCACAGCCGGAGCAGGTGAACGATCGAGCTGAAGGCGGCCATCCCGATCCCCATCACTGCGAGGGTCCCGGCGGTGCTGACGGGGTCGAGACCCAGCCCGACGTCCAGGACGGTGAACAGGATCGCCGCGGCGAGCGTGCCGATGCCCAGGACCGGCAGCCAGGCGGCGAAGGCGACGGTGGGCGCACCGGCCCGCGAGGCCAGCAGGCGGCCGGAGACCGGGCGCAGCATGAGAAACGCCACCAGGCCGAACACCCAGAGCGCGATGGCGATGAAGAACGGCGCCAGTCCTCGCCCGTAGTACGCGGCGGGGTGGGCGTTGGACGTCGTGACGTTCACCGGCGACGCGAGGGTCGTGGCGGTCGCCTCCGGGTCCGTGATGTCGGGGATCTTGTCCCTACCGGAGTTCAGCCCGGCCGTGAGCTTCTGCGCGCCCTTCAGGAGTTCGGTATTGCCCCGGTCGAGGCTGCGCGCCCCGGCGAGGAGCTGTGCGCTGCCGGAGTTCAGCTGCCGCGCACCGGTCAGGAGCCGGGCGGTACCGGAGTCGAGCCGCTGCGCGCCGTTGAGAAGCCGGGTACTGCCCGAGTTCAGCTGCCGCGCACCGGTCAGGAGCCGGGCAGTACCGGAGTCGAGCCGCTGCGCGCCCGCCAGAAGCCGGCCGCTGCCCGAGGACAGTTCGCGGGCACCGTTCAGGAGTTCGGTGTTGCCGACGTCGAGCTGCTGAGCGCCGGACAGAAGCCGGCTGCTGCCCGAACTGAGCTGCCGCGCGCCGGACAGGAGCCGGCTGTTGCCCGTGTCGAGCTGACGCGCGCCGGTCAGGAGCAGTCGGCTGCCGTTGCGCAGCGCGGTCGCGCCGTTGAACGCGGTTGCGGTGCCCTGAGCGACGCGCCGGGCG
The DNA here is from genome assembly GCA_039928335.1 of Streptosporangiaceae bacterium. Lineage (GTDB taxonomy): Bacteria > Actinomycetota > Actinomycetes > Streptosporangiales > Streptosporangiaceae > Actinocorallia. Next base: position 9,421 of record JBDSTJ010000536.1, read on the forward strand.
GCGGAGGCGAGCCGGACACCTCCCGCATCCAGCTCGGTCACGCCCGACGCGACGGCGTCGAGCTTCCTGCGGATCTCCGGGACGCCTGCGGAGAAGCCGCGCGCGGCGGCGGCGAACGCCTGGGCGGTGTCGTCCACCCGGGCGGCGAGCGCGGCGATCCGCCGGGTCCGGGCCGCGATGGCGGCGGCGAGATCCAGGAGGTCGCGGAAGCCCGGGTCGGTGCGCAGCTCCGGGAACCTCCCGGCGAGCCGGTTGAGCCTGCTGACCAGGGTGGCGTCGAGCCTGCGCGCGGCCGCCGCGACCTCACGGTAACCGGCCTCGCCGGCAACCTGCGGGTAGGCGGCGGCCAGGTCCTGCAGGCGTAGCGCGACCGTCCCGTCGAGTGCGGCGACGGCCTGCCTGAGCCGCTGGTAGGGCACGCTCGTCACGATCTGGGGGTTCCGGGCGGCGACGCCGTTCAGCCAGCCGTCGACGATCGTCGCGGCCTGCGCGGCCTGGCCGGAGACGGTCGCGGCCAGCGAGGTCAGCTCCGCGGCGTCGCCCGTCACGGTGACGGCGACGTCGGCCAGCGCGGGCAGGTCGGCCGCCGCCCGCTCGATCACCGGGACGGTCCGGCCGGCCAGGACGTCCAGGTTCCGGGAGAGCACGGCGGCACCGTCGGCCAGTTCACCGGTGCCCTGCAGCAGGGTGCCGAGCCCGGTGGTGAGCGCCGCCGTGCCGTCTTCGGCCCGGGTCAGCCCGGTCACGAGCCGGCCGGAACCGTCCTTCGCCTGGACCAGCCCGTCGACGAGCGCGCCGGTCCCCTGCCCGGCGGCGCCCAGGCCGGTGACGAGAGCCGCGGATCCGGTCTTGGCCTGGCCGAGACCGTCGGCGAGCGCGTTCGCACCCTGCCGGGCCGCACCGAGGGCGGTGAGGAGTTCGCCGGAACCGTCCTTCGCCTGGCTCAGCCCGCCGGCCAGCGTGGCCGTCCCCTGCCGCGCGGTGCGCAGCCCGCCCGCCAAGGCCGCCGTCCCCTGCTTCTCGGCACCGAGGCCCTGCGCGAGCGCCCCGGTCCCCTGCTGCGCCTGCACCAAGCCTCCGACCAGCTGCCCCGAACCGTCCTTGGCCTGGCCGAGACCGTCGCTGAGCTCGCCGGCGCCGTTCGCGGCGTCCGCGAGGCCCTCACGCAGCTCACCCAGCCTGCCGAACGCCGCCTGGAAATAGGCCTTCACGGCAGCCGAGTCGATCTTCTGCTGCAGCTCGGACTGGACCGTCTCGGCCATGATGCCGATGAGGAAGTTGTTGGCGTCGTCCAGCCGGATCCGCATCGCGGCGCGCTCCGGTGTGCCGGTGACCCCGCTGGTGATCTTCTTGCTGAAGTCCGGCGGAACGGTGATGGTCAGGTAGTACCGGCCCTCCTTCAGCCCGTCCGCAGCGTCCGGCGCGTCGGTGAAATGCCAGCCGAGCAGGCGTTCCTTCTTCAGCTCCGCGACGAAGTCACCGCCCGCGTCGACCGTCCGGCCCTCCGCCCGTACCGGCACGTCCTGGTTGACCACCGCGACCGGGATCCGGTTGAGCTTCCCGTACGGGTCCCAGTTGGACCACAGGTAGATGGCGCCGTACAGCAGCGGCACCAGGGTGAGGAAGCCCAGACCGGCAAGCTGCAGCGGAGTCCGGAACCGCAGCAGCTCATAGATCCCCAGGCGGAGCGCGCGCATCAGCGGTCTTCCGGCTCGGCCGCGCCCCGCCGGCCGTCCAGCAGGACGAACGTGTCCGCCACCCCCTCGGCCGGAGCGGGGTCGGTGGTCACGGCCAGCACGGCCGGACCGGACGCGGCGACACGACGTGCCGCCCACCAGAGCTCCTGCTGCGCGGGGCCGTCCGCGCCCGAGTCCAGATCGTCCATGATGATCACCTCGGGCTCGCCCAGCAGGGCCAGCGCCAGCGCCAGCCGGCTTGCCTGCGCCGGGGCGAGGTCACCGACGCGGGTACCGGCCGGGACGTCCAGCCCGAGGACCGCGCACGCGTCATCGAAGGCGTCCGGCGCCACGAACCGCAGCGTGAGCAGCCGCTCCCGCACATGGTCACTGATCCGCAGCTCCGGCTGCAACTCCGCGGCACCTCCGGCGCTCGCCACCGCCACCCGCCGCCGAACCTCCGCCGCACCGCCCGGCAGCACCCGCCCGCAGACCCGCAACTCGCCGACGAACGGCCGCATCCGCCCCGCGACCGTCAGGAGCAGCGACGTCCGGCCGCTGCCCCCGGGGCCCGCGACCGCGACCAGATCCCCCGCGGCGGCCCGGAACGCCACCCCGGAGAAGACCCGCTTCCGGCCTGCCCGCATCCCCACGCCGACCGCGTCCACAACGGGCCGCCGCTCCGCGTACGGTCCCGCCTCATGCTCTGGTCCGAGTATCGCCACCCCCCTCACGGTGGGGACACACCCCCACCCCGGGCGCTCGCCACGCGGACGGCAGCCCCACCCCTGGACCGGACTTTGCCGTGTCTGTCTACGGGAGCGGTGTCCAGCCTGGTCTGCGGCGCGCCTGGTGGGGAGGGCCGCTGGAGCCGGGGCCGGCGGGATGGGGGTACCGCCGGCCCCGGGTGGTTTACTGCTGGGTGATCTTGACGTCGTCGACGCCGGCCTCGACGAGGCTGGCGCCCGAGGCGTCGGCGGCCTCGATGAGGATGCGTACCGACTGACCCGCGTAGGCGGAGACGTCCCACGTGCCCGCAGCCCAGACGCCGTCGCGGTTGGCCGCCGCGCCCGCCTGGGTGAACAGCGCCGTGGTGCCGCCGCCGTGGACGACGCTGACTCGGAAGAAGTCAGCGGTGGAGGCGTTGGTGCCGTGCGCCAGGTACCACGACAGCGACACCTTCAGGGTGCCGCTGGACGGCAGCACCACCGCCGGCGAAAGCACACTGGAGGTGCCCCCGTCGAGGTCGTAGTCACCCGCGGCGGTACCTGCCAGCCGCCCGGTGACCAGGTCGTTGGTACCCGACACCGTGGTCCCCAGTTGCTTGGTGCCGCTGGAGGTGGTCGCCTCGGGGTCGCCGCGCTCCCAGGCACCGAGGGTCGCGGTGTCCGTGCTGGACGCGTTGGTCGTCCAGCCCGTCGCGGTCTCGAAACCGTCGGACCAGACGGTCGTCGGCGCGGTACCGCCGCCGGAGACGTTCAGCGTCCAGGTGTCGATCTTCCCGGTGTCGCCGGAGGCGTTGTCGTTGACCCGCAGCTTCCATGTCCCGTTGGCCGCCTCGCCGGACAGGTTCACGGTGTAGGTCTGATTGATGTTGTCGGCGCTGCCGCCGGTGTGGTTGTGCAGGACGTAGACGCTGCCGTCGGGAGCGACCAGGTCGACCTTCAGGTCACCGATGTAGGTGTGCGCGATGTTGACGGCCACCGTCGAGGCCGCACCCGCGTTGCCGGCGCACCCCGAGATGCCGATCGGCGACTCCACCGTGGCGTTGTCGGCGATCGTGACGTCCGTGCCGTTGGTCTGGGCGCATCCCGGTGCCCCGTTGACCGTGAGCGCGTAACTCGTGGTGTGGGTGACGGCCGTGCCGGTCCCGGTGACGGTGACGGTGTACGGACCGGCTGGAGTACCGGTCGCGGTGGTGACCGTCAGGGTGGACGACTGCCCGGCGGTGACCGTCGACGGGCTGAAGCTCGCCGTCGCACCCGAGGGCAGACCGGAGGCCGACAGTGCCACCGTCTGGGCACTCCCGTTGGTGACCGCCGTGCCGATCGTCGAGGTGACCGAACTGCCCGGGTTGACCGAACCCGAACCCGGCGAGGCCGAGATCGAGAAGTCGTTGGCCACCGTGGTGCCGACCCCCAGGGTCCACAGCGCGTGGGCACTGGCGTCACCGGCCCGGTTCAGGACGGTG
>JBDSTJ010000537.1:0-4902 GCA_039928335.1 Streptosporangiaceae bacterium
TGCCGGGCGTCGAGGGGGGACCGGTGCCGACGGTGACCGTGACGGTCACCCGGCAGACAACCGTCGCGCCACCGCCACGGGCCGGCGACGCGTGCCGGCCGGCCGACGTCGTCGTGGACCTCCTCCCGGTCAGGCCGCGGTTCGCCGCCGCCGAGACCCCGCAGTTCCGGCTGTCGGTCGTCAACACCGGTAGACTCGACTGCACCTTCGACGTCGGGCCCAAGCAGCTCGTGGCGAAGATCAAGTCAGGCCGTGACAGGATCTGGGCCTCGGCGAACTGCGCGGCGGGGACCGGCTCCTCGATCCAGATGCTGCGCCGCGGCATCCCCTACGCCTCGGTGTTCGGCTGGGACCGCAGACGCTCCCGGGCCGCCTGCCCGGCCCCGCGGCCCAGGGCGCTGCCGGGCTTCTACCTCCTGCAGGCCGAGGGCCAGGGCATCAAGACCAGGAAGGTGCCCTTCCAACTGCTGCCCAAGGGTCGCTGACCCTACGTCGCCGCTCGCTCCGTGTGCCGCACGCGGAGTTCTGTCGGCCCCGCCCCGTACTGTTCGGTGCCATGGCGAAAGCGGTGAAGGCGCAGTTCCGGTGCGGCGAGTGTGGCTGGCAGGCCGCCAAGTGGGTGGGACGGTGCGGGGAGTGCCAGGCCTGGGGAACCGTCAGCGAGGGCGGCACGGCCACCCCGCCCCGGGTGGTGTCGGCCGGTCAGGTCACGATGCCCGCCCAGCGGATCGGCGACGTCGACGTGCGGAGCTCACAGTCCAAGCCCACCGGCATGGACGAGCTCGACCGGGTCCTCGGCGGCGGCCTGGTGCCCGGAGCGGTCGTGCTGATCGCCGGCGAGCCCGGCATCGGCAAGTCCACCCTGCTCCTTGAGGTCGCCGCACTCTCCGCAAACCGGGGCAATGTGCTCTATGTCACCGGGGAGGAGTCCACCGAGCAGGTCAGGCTGCGCGCCGACCGGGTCGGCGCGATCACCGACGACCTGTTCCTGGCCGCCGAGACCGACCTGTCCGCGCTGCTCGGCCATGTCGAGACCGTCCAGCCCCAGCTGCTGATCGTCGACTCGATCCAGACCATCGGCACCGCCGAGGTCGACGGCGCCCCCGGCGGCGTCACCCAGATCCGCGAGGTCGCCGCCAACCTGATCAGGATCTCCAAGGAACGCGGCATCACCACGGTCCTGGTCGGCCACGTCACCAAGGACGGCCAGATCGCCGGCCCGCGGCTGCTCGAGCACCTCGTCGACGTGGTCCTGTACTTCGAGGGGGACCGGCACAGCAGGCTCCGGATGATCCGCGCGGTCAAGAACCGCTACGGGCCCACCGACGAGCTCGGCTGCTTCGACCTGTCCGAGATCGGCATCATGGGCCTCGCCGACCCCAGCGGCCTGTTCCTGACCCGCCGCGACGATCCCGTGCCCGGCACCTGCGTCACGGTCACCCTGGAGGGCCGCAGGCCGCTTGTGGCCGAGGTCCAGGCACTGGTCGCCCAGTCGTTCCTGCCCAGCCCCCGCCGGGCCACCTCGGGGCTGGAGACGACCCGGGTGGCCATGGTCCTGGCCGTCCTCCAGCAGCGGGCCAAAATGAAAATGCACGAAAAGGATGTCTATGTCTCAACGGTGGGCGGCGTCCGCCTCACCGAGACCTCCGTCGACCTCGCCGTGGCCCTGGCCGTGGCCGGGTCCAGCAACGAGCAGGCGCTGTCCCCGACCCTGATCGCGGTCGGCGAGGTCGGGCTGGCCGGCGAGGTCCGGGCCATCCCCGGTGCGCAGCGGCGGCTCAGCGAGGCCGCCCGGCTGGGCTTCCGCAGCGCGATCGTGCCCCGCGGGGCCCTTGAGCTGGGCCAGGGCAGCCCCCTCAGGGGCCACGGTCCGATCGAGTTCGAAGGGATGAAAGTCATCGAAGTCGACAATCTCCGGGAAGCGACCCGGGTGGCCTTCACCGCCCCCTGAGGCCGGTCGTAATCCTGCGGAACTACTTTTCGGACTGGCGCGTCCGACTCACGAGGGAACCGAACCGCAGGGCTTCTCGGTAAACTGTGCGCGTCCGAGGATGTTTCAGGGGGTCGGTGCGAGCCCTACAGATACCGGCGACCTGCGGGGGTCCTTAAGTGCCAACACAACCGAAAGCAGCGGACGAGCGACGCCGCGCCACCCTGGCGGCGGTCGCACCCGGCACGGCGCTGCGCGACGGCCTCGAACGCATCCTGCGCGGCCACACCGGCGGCCTGATCGTGCTCGGCTACGACCAGACCGTCGAGGAGGTCTGCTCCGGCGGCTTCGAGCTCGACGTCGAGTTCTCCGCGACCCGGCTGCGCGAGCTCGCCAAGATGGACGGCGCGATCGTGATCGACTCGTCCTGCTCGCGCATTGTCCGCGCGGCCGTGCACCTGATGCCCGACCCCACGATCTCCACCGAGGAGTCCGGCACCCGGCACCGCACCGCCGAGCGCGTCGCCAAGCAGTGCGGCCACCCGGTGATCTCCGTCAGCCAGTCGATGCGGATCATCGCCCTGTACCTCGACGGCCGCTACGTCCTGGAGGACTCCGCCGCCATCCTGTCCAAGGCCAACCAGGCCCTGGCCACCCTCGAGCGGTACAAACTCCGCCTCGACGAGGTCTCCGGCACCCTGTCCGCCCTGGAGATCGAGGATCTGGTGACCGTGCGGGATGTCACCGCGGTCGTGCAGCGCCTCGAGATGGTCCGCCGCATCGCCGACGAGATCGACGGTTACGTCATCGAGCTCGGCACCGACGGCCGCCTGCTCTCCCTCCAGCTCGACGAGCTCGTCTCCGGCGTCGAGGAGGAACGCGAACTGATCGTCCGCGACTACCAGCCCGGCGAGACCCCTGCCGAGGACATGCTGGCCGCCCTCGACCTGCTGACCGCGTCCGGTCTGCTGGACCTCGGCGCGGTCGCCCGGACGATGGACTTCGCCGGCAGCGAGTCCCTCGACCTCCCGGTCAGCCCCAAGGGCTACCGTCTGCTCGCCAAGGTCCCCCGGCTGCCCTCCCCGGTGATCGACCGCCTGGTCGAGCACTTCGGCGGCCTGCAGAAGCTCCTCGCCGCCAGCATCGACGACCTCCAGGCCGTCGGCGGGGTGGGCGAGTCCCGAGCCCGCTCGGTCCGCGAGGGCCTGTCCCGCCTGGCCGAGTCCAGCATCCTCGAGCGCTACGTCTAGTGGTGCGGTCGATCTGCTTTCTCCTGCCCCGCCTTGCGGCCGGTCATGCGGAACACCCCGGTGCCGGGGTGGGCGGCTACCCGGGCGCGAACCGTGCAATGCCCGACGCCCGCCCCCCGAACAGGTCGGGGGGCGGGCGTCGGCACGTGCGGGTTATTCCTTGTTGAGGTTGAGCGTCTCGGCGGAGCCGCCCGCCTCGATGACCGCCAGCTCGGGAAGGGAACCGGGCTTGGGCTCACCCTTGAAGGTGAACTTGGCCGTCTCGCCCTCGCCCTCGACGTCGACCACGACGATGTGGCCGGCCTTGAGCTCGCCGTAGAGGATCTTCTCGGACAGGGCGTCCTCGATCTCCCGCTGGATGGTGCGGCGCAGCGGCCGCGCACCCAGAACCGGGTCGTAGCCCCTGATGGCCAGCAGGTCCTTGGCGGACTGCTTGAGCTCGATCCCCATGTCGCGGTCCTTCATGCGTCCGTCGAGACGGGCGATCATGAGGTCCACGATCTGGATGATCTCCTTCGGGGTGAGCTGGTGGAAGACCACGATGTCGTCGACGCGGTTGAGGAACTCGGGCCGGAAGTGGGTCTTGAGCTCCTCCCCCACCTTGGACTTCATCCGCTCGTAGTCGCCCTTGGGGTCGTCGGCCCGGCCGAAGCCGATCGACAGGCCCTTGGAGATGTCCCGGGTGCCGAGGTTCGTGGTCATGATGATCACGGTGTTCTTGAAGTCGACCACGCGGCCCTGGGCGTCGGTCAGGCGACCGTCCTCCAGGATCTGCAGGAGCGAGTTGAAGATGTCCGGGTGGGCCTTCTCGATCTCGTCGAAGAGGACCACGGAGAACGGCTTGCGGCGGACCTTCTCGGTCAGCTGGCCGCCCTCCTCGTACCCGACGTAGCCGGGAGGCGAGCCGAACAGCCGGGACACGGTGTGCTTCTCCATGTACTCGGACATGTCGAGCGAGATCAGCGAGTCCTCGTCACCGAACAGGAACTCCGCGATGGTCTTGGAGAGCTCGGTCTTACCGACACCGGACGGGCCGGCGAAGATGAACGAGCCACCAGGACGCTTGGGGTCCTTGAGGCCGGCCCGGGTACGGCGGATCGACTGGGAGAGCGCCCTGATGGCGTCCTCCTGGCCGATGACCCGCCGGTGCAGCTCGTCCTCCATCTTGAGGAGCCGGGTGGACTCCTCCTCGGTGAGCTTGAACACCGGAATGCCGGTCGCCGTCGCCAGCACCTCGGCGATCAGCTCCTCGGTGACCTCGGCGACGACGTCCATGTCGCCGGCCTTCCATTCCTTCTCCCGCTGGGCCTTCGCGTTGAGCAGCTGCTTCTCCTTGTCGCGGAGGGCGGCCGCCTTCTCGAAGTCCTGCGCGTCGATCGCCGATTCCTTCTCCCGGCGAACGTCGGCGATCTTCTCGTCGTACTCGCGGAGGTCCGGCGGCGCGGTCATCCGGCGGATGCGCATCCGGGAACCGGCCTCGTCGATCAGGTCGATGGCCTTGTCGGGCAGGAACCGGTCGCTGATGTAGCGGTCGGCGAGCTGCGCGGCGGCGACGAGGGCACCGTCGGTGATGGACACCCGGTGGTGGGCCTCGTAGCGGTCCCGCAGGCCCTTGAGAATCTCGATGGTGTGCGACAGCGACGGCTCGGCGACCTGGATGGGCTGGAACCGGCGCTCGAGAGCGGCGTCCTTCTCCAGGTGCTTGCGGTACTCGTCGAGGGT
>JBDSTJ010000538.1:0-4753 GCA_039928335.1 Streptosporangiaceae bacterium
GAAGGCGGCCAGGGCGTGGTCTACCTGGGCCGCGACGGTGCCGGCACCCTGGTCACGGTCAAGCTGCTGCGCGGCGGCTCCGCGGCGAGCGGCCGGGCCAGGAACCGGTTCATCAGGGAGGCTGACGCGGCCCGCCGCGTCGTCGCCCCGCACACCGCCCGGATTCTCGACGCCGAGGTCACCGGCGACCGCCCCTACATCGTGAGCGAGTTCGTCGAAGGCCCCACTCTGCACCGGGTCGTCATCACCCGCGGCCCCCTGACCGGCGGTGAGCTCCGCAAGCTCGCTCTGCGCACCGCCGCGGCACTCACCGCCATTCACAAGGCCGGCATCGTCCACCGCGACTTCAAGCCCGGCAACGTGGTCATCGGCCGCCAGGGCGCGAAGGTCATCGACTTCGGGGTGGCCCGATCCCTGGACAGCGAGACGCCGCAGACCTCCCACCCCGTCGGCACCCCCGCCTACATGGCCCCCGAGCAGATCGAGGACCACCCCATCGGCCCGCCCGCCGACGTCTTCGCCTGGGGTGCCGCCATGGTCTACGCCGCCAGCGGCCGCCCGCCCTTCGGCGAAGGCCCCAGCAGCGCCGCCGTCATGCGCCGCATCGTCGACCGCGAACCCGACCTGGGCGCCCTCAAAGGCTCCCTCCGCGGCCTGGTCGCCCGCTGCCTTGACAAGGAACCCGCCGCCCGCCCCACCGCCGCCGAGATCGTCCGCTTCCTCCGGTCCGACGCCACACCCGCTCCCAAGCCCACCAAGATCCCCGCCTACCGCACCCAGATGATCTGGGCACTGGGCCTGGCGATCCTCCTCGGCTTCACCCTGGGAATCATCCTCAGCGCCCGATGAGGCCCGTTCTCCCTGTCAGCATGGCACCCGGCTCACAGGCGTCTGGCGGTGGCGGCGACGGTGAGTTCGGTGAGGGCCACCCTGGCTTCACTGCTGATGGATGCTGCTTCGAGGGCGGTGTAGGCCTCCGCGGCGAAGGTGTCGATCATCGCTTCGCAGCCGCTGAGGGCGTGGGTGTCGACGAGGACCTGACGGAGCTCCTCCACGCCGGCCAGGTCCAGGGTGCCATCGCCCAGATGGCGTTGGATGGTGGCGCGCTGGACTTCCGAGGCGGTTTCCAGAGCCAGGGCGATCAGTACGGTGCGCTTGCCCTCACGGAGGTCGTCCCCGGCGGGCTTTCCGGTCTCGGCCGGGTCGCCGAAGACCCCGAGGACGTCGTCGCGGAGCTGGAAGGCGGCGCCGAGCGGCAGGCCGTACGCCGAAAGCGCCGCAAGATCCTGCGGGGTGGCACCGGCGAGGGCCGCGCCCAGGTGGAGCGGGCGTTCGATCGTGTACTTGGCGCTCTTGAACTTGACCACGCGCAGGGCCGACTCGACGTTTCCCGTGCCGCGAGCCTGCTCCAGCATGTCCAGGTACTGGCCGCACATGACCTCGGTGCGCATGATGTCGTAGATCGGCCGACCGGCCTTCAACACCTCCTCCGACAACCCGCACGTGTCGTACATCTCGCCGGACCAGGCCAGGGCGAGGTCGCCGAGCAGGATCGCCGCGCCCTCACCGAAGGCATCGGCCGCACCTGGCCATCCTTCGGCCTCGTGCATGGTCTCGAACCGCTTGTGCACCGCGGGCTGCCCGCGCCGGGTGTCGCTGGCGTCCATGACGTCGTCGTGGATCAAGGCGCTGGCCTGGAGGAGCTCAAGGGAGGCGGCAGCCGAGAGGATCTCGGGCCGGTCCGCGCCCTCCAAGGCCCGCCAGCCCCAGTAGCAGAAAGCGGGGCGCAGGCGCTTGCCGCCCGCGAGGAGCTGGTCCAATGCGGACATCATCGGGGCCAGGTCGTCGCTCATGGCGAGCAGGCCAGGACGCTGGCGGTCGACGAAGGCGTAGAGGGCCTCGTCGACCTCTTTCCGTACGCGGCTAGAGGTCACGCCGATCAGGGTAGCCACCCGGTGCCGGAAACATGTAGTCCTGGGCGGATAGGTTTCTTCCGTCCCACCTGACGCGCAGCACACACACCGGCTGGTCCAGACCAGTACCATCGTCGGCATGAGCCCCGTGCGCCCGACCATCCGAGAACTGCTCGCCTCGGGCGGAAAGTCGTTCTCCTTCGAGTTCTTCCCTCCCAAGACCGACCAGGGTGCGGTCAATCTCTGGCGCAGCATCCGGGAGCTCGAAGCGCTGCACCCGACCTTCGTCTCGGTCACCTACGGGGCCGGTGGCGGCACCCGCGACAAGACCGTGGAGATCGTCGAGCGCATCGCCACCGACACGACACTGACCCCCGTCGCGCACTTCACCGCCGTCGACCACTCGCTGGCCGAACTCCGGCACCTGATCGGCAGGTTCGCCTCCGTCGGCGTCAACAACATCCTGGCGCTGCGCGGCGACCCGCCCGGCGACCCCATGGGCGAATGGGTCAAGCACCCTGACGGCGTGGAGTACGCCGACGAGCTGGTCCGGATGATCAGGTCGTACGGCGAGTTCTGCGTGGGGGTCGCGGCCTTCCCCTATAAGCACCCGCGCTCGCCCTCCATCGAGAGCGACACCCGCCGCTTCGTCGACAAGTGCCGCTCCGGCGCCGACTATGCGATCACCCAGATGTTCTTCCAGGCCGAGGACTACTTCCGCCTGCGCGACCGCGTCGCCGCCGAGGGCTGCGACATCCCGATCATCCCCGGGATCATGCCGGTCACCCAGCTCAGCACGATCGAACGCTCCGAGCAGCTCTCCGGAGCCCCCTTCCCGGCGGCCCTGGCCGACCAGTTCCGCGCCGTCGGCGACGACCCCGAGGACGTCCGCCGGCTGGGCATCGAGCACTGCGCCCAGCTCAGCCGCGACCTCCTCGCCGAGGGTGCCCCCGGCATCCACTTCATCACCATGAACAAGTCCACCGCCACCCGCGAGGTCTACGGCCTCCTGGGTGCGGACACATTCGTCTGACCTCGAACGCCGGCCTCGGCATGCCCTTGTCGGCGAAGACCAGGCCGCTGTCGGCAGCAGCGGCCTGGCCGACAGCGTCCCGGACGAGGACGCCCTCGCCGGCGCCCGGAGCGTTCCGCCCGATGGAGGGCCGGGCTGCCGCCCTTCGCCGGGGCCGCAGTCGGGTCACAGGATGTTGGCCGCGGGGACGATCATGCCTTTGACGGTTTTGGAGTCGGCGTACTCGCCGAGTGCGGTCATCTCCCACTCACCGGTCGGCTGGCGGATCAGTTTGCACATCATGACGCCGGTGTAGGGCTGGGCCTCGGTGAGGTTGAAACGGACCAGTTCCTGGCCGTTGGAGCCGTCGAGGAGACGACAGTAGGCGTGGGCGACCTCGGTGAACCTCTGGCCCGAATAGGAGTTGACCGTAAAGACGAGCGCGCCCACCTCGGGTGGGAGCTCACCCAGGTGAACGGCGATCATCTCGTCGTCGCCCGAACCCTTGCCGCTGAGGTTGTCGCCCGAGTGCTGGATGACGCCGCCGAACGCCTTGAGCCCGCTGAAGGAGACGGTGGCGAGCTTGTTCCTGGCGCGATCGAAGGCGATGCAGGAGGCGTCCAGGTCGACACGTTTACCGCGCTTGGCCGGCTCCCAGCCGAGTCCCATCCTGACCGCCTGCAGGAACGGGACACCGCCCTTGGTCAGCGAGACCGAACCACCCTTCTGCAGCGAGACCTTGCCCTTGTCCAGGTTGATCTTCTGCACCTGCGGTGGCCCCCCAGGGAGGTGTCCCGCCTGTCCCGGGAACGGCTGCTGACCCGGGTGTGGCTGCTGCTGGCCCGCTGCGGGTGCGGTGGGGAAGGCGGCGGACGGGTGCGCCTGCGGGGGAGCGGGGGTCTCGAGGGCGACACCGAAGTCGGCGGCGATGCCCCCGAGACCGTCGGCGTAACCCTGGCCGACCGCGCGGACCTTCCACTCGGCGCCCCGACGGTAAAGCTCGACGATCACCAGCGCGGTTTCCCGGGTGAGGGCGGGCGGGGTGAAGGTGGCGAGGGCGGCGCCACTGTCGGCGTCGCGGATCACCGCGGTGGGTTCGTTGCCGGCGAAGGTGGTCCCGGGCTGGTCGAGGCTCGAGGTGACCACGACCTTCTCGATCTCGCCGGGGACGAAGGCCAGTTCGACGGTGACGCTGTCGGGGGTGCCGCCCGTCGCGGGACGGTAGATCACTCCGGTGCCCGCGGGCGCGTTGTAGAAGACGAAGTCGGCATCGGACCGGACCTTGCCCTGGGCGGTCAGTAGCAGCGCCGACACGTCCAGCCGCACCGGGCCGGCCACCTCGACGGTGATTCGCGCGGCCTGGAGCGAGGCGTTGGCACCCTGGCTCAAAGCAACAGTCATGACATCTCCCGGTTCGAGTCAACACGGCGCCCTCACCTTTGCGGGGCCGCGCCAGGACGATCCCCGGTCAGGTGGCTCCCGAAAGTTCGGGGAGGGCTTGAACGGCGAACGAACAAGGGGCCCAAATGAAGCCCACCCTCAGGGCACCAGCACGATCTTGTGCCGCGCGCTCTCACCCCAGAGGCATCCGACGTCACTGAGCGGACGCCGTTCGACCTCGACAAGGAGTCGACCGGCCTGCACGTGGGCGGCCATCTCCAGATAGGACGAGAACACCACGCCTGGGTCCGCGTGGATCGGCATGAAGCCGTGAATCGAGGCTCCCAGGCTCCGCGAAGAAAAGACGGTTGAATTCCTGAAGGGCAGCGCTACGTATTCGGACTGAGCAGCGACCTTCACGCAAGGAGCTACGCCATGCCGTTCATGC
>JBDSTJ010000539.1:0-3000 GCA_039928335.1 Streptosporangiaceae bacterium
GGGCAGTCCGGAGCCGGCGGACGTGGTCTACCGGATCGCCCAGGAGGCACTGTCCAATGCGCTCAGACACTCGGGAGCCGAGAACGTGACCGTACGGATCACCGGGCACTCCCTTGAGGTCGCCGACGACGGCCACGGGGTCGTCACCGAGAACAGCGGGCTGGGCCTGGCGTCGATGCGCGAGCGTGCGACCTCGGCCGGCGGGACGCTGACCGTCGAGTCGGGCCGGGGCACCACCGTCAGGCTGCTGCTGCCATGACCATCACCGTGCTGGTCGCCGACGACCATCCGGTCGTCCGGCAGGGGCTGCGGACCTTCCTCGGGGCCCAGCCGGACCTCGAGGTGGTCGGCGAGGCCGCCGACGGGGACCAGGCCGTCAAGCTCGCCGCCGAGCTCCGGCCCGACGTGGTGCTGCTCGACCTCAGGATGCCCGGCCTGGACGGGCTCGGGGCGCTGGCCGGGCTGGCCGGGTTCCGGGTGATCGTGCTGACCTCGATGACCGAGCGTGGTCAGGTTCTTCCCGCGGTACGGGCCGGCGCGGCAGGATATCTCTACAAGGACGTGGATCCGCAGGCACTCGTGCAGGCGATCAGGTCCGTGCACGACGGGCACCTGGTCTTCGCCCCGGAGGCGGCGGGCGCGCTGGCCGGTGCGCAGGCGAGCGTGATCGCGCTGACCGCCCGGGAACAGGGCGTCCTGGCGCTGATCGCGGGCGGTCGCTCGAACCGGGAGATCGCTCGTGAGCTGGGGGTTTCTGAGAAGACGGTGAAAACCCATGTGTCGAACCTGCTCATGAAACTCGGCGTCCACGACCGGACGCAGGCCGCGCTCTACGCGGTGCGAAATGGACTCGTGGAAGGTGGGGGTTCGCATGGAGGCTGAGCCGCGGAGGGGCGTAACCATGGGGGTGGAACAGGTCCACTACGCTGACCTGGAAGCTGGCGGAGGCGTGAACCGTCACAGGGAGACCGATATCGAAACGGGTATGAACGTCGCAATCAGGTACGCAGCGGGCAGCGATATCGGCTGCAACCGGGAGAACAACGAGGACTCCGGGTATGCCGGACCCTGCCTGCTCGCAGTCGCGGACGGTATGGGCGGCTACGCGGGCGGCGAGGTCGCCAGCTCGACGGTCATCGCCGCGCTCAGCTCGTTCGACGCGCTCGTCCCCGAAGGGGAGCTGCTGCCGACCCTCGGCAGGGCCGTGTCCGAGGTCAACGGCGCGCTCGGCCGGGCGATCGAGGCCAACCCCGAGCTCAACCGGATGGGCACCACGCTGACGGCGATGCTGTGGAACGGCAGCCACGTGGCGCTCGCCCACATCGGCGACTCCCGCGCCTACCTGCTGCGTGACGGCGTCCTGTTCCAGATCACCCAGGACCACACCCTGGCCGAGCTGCTGGCCGAGGGCGGCGGTGAGGGCTCGCACCTGTCGCACATGCTGTTCAAGGTGCTCGACGGCGGCCCCGAGCGCGATCCCGACCTGTCCCTGCGCGAAGCCCGTGTCCACGACCGCTATCTGCTGTGTTCCGACGGCCTCACCGGTCCCGTCGACGCACAGACGATCTTCGATGTGCTGACCGAGGAGGAGACCCTCGCAGGAGCGGTCTCCCGGCTGATCGCGCTGGCCCGCGAGGGCGGCGGCCCCGACAACATCACCTGCGTCGTCGCGGACGTCGTTCCGCTCGAACCGGGCACCGGTCTGCAGCGTCCCACTCTGGTGGGAGCAGTCGTCGGCTGACGTCACGTTCTGGTCCCGTCTGCTTTGCCCGGCTTGACATTGTGCGTCGTGAGGCCGAAATCTGAGTCAGCAACAGGGGACGGACAGGAACGGGTCGGTGGAACAGCTCATGACGGGGGTCATGGCCTCGCGCTCCTTCGGGAGCGTGGGGATGCGGGTCGCGACGGTGGCTCTGGCCGCCGTCACGGTCGCGGTCGTCCACCGTGTCAAGGATCCCGGGGTGCTCTGCCCCACCCGGGCCCTGACCGGGATTCCCTGTCCGTTCTGCGGTGGCACCACGGTCTTCATCGAACTCGGCTCGGGCCACCCGGTCAGGGCGCTGTTGGCCAGTCCGCTCGTCTTCCTGGGAGCGATCGTGGTCGCCGTCGCACCGCTGGGCCCTGGCGCCTGGTGGTGGGCGTTGCGACCGGGAGCACGGGCCTGGATACTCGGCATCGCCATCACAGCATCCGGAATCTGGCAATTTGCGAGATTTGGGATCTTTTCTTGATCAATCCGCATCGTACCCCGGCGATGCACCAGGCACGAAAACCACAAGGAGCGCAGTAGCGTGGGACAACCCCCCTATGACCCGTACGGTCAGCAGCAGCCGGGTTACGGCCAGCAGCAGCCTGGTGGCTATGGGCAGCAGCAGCCCGGATACGGCCAGCAGCAGCCGGGATATGGCCAGCAGCCCGCCCAGTACCAGCAGCAGCCGCCGCAGTACCAGCAGAACACCCCGCAGCCCTACCCGGCCCAGCCCGCCTTCCCGCAGGCGGCACAGCCCGCCTACGGGAACGCGCAACCGTATGGCTACGCGGGTGCCGCGACAGGCGCCTACGCCGGCTGGGGTTCACGGTTCGCGGCCTATCTGGTCGACGCCTTCCTGATCGGCATTCCACTGACGATCATCCAGTTGATCCTGGCGGCGGCGCTGGTCAGCGACACCACCTACAACTCCACCACCGGGCAGATCGAGGGCGGCGGCGGCCTCGCGCTGGTCTATTTCATCTCGTTCGTGTTCGGCCTCGGCGCGATGCTCGGCCTCTCCTACATGGAGGGGACGACCGGGCAGACGCCCGGCAAGAAGCTCACGAACATCAGGCTGATCAGCGAGCAGACCGGGCACCCGATTGGTTTCGGCATGGCGTTCGTCCGCAAGCTCGCGCACATCCTGGACGCGCTGCCCTGCTACGTCGGCTTCCTGTGGCCGGCGTTCGACGCCAAGAAGCAGACCTTTGCCGACAAGGTCATGCACACCGTGGTCGTCCGCTCCGTCT
>JBDSTJ010000540.1:0-8738 GCA_039928335.1 Streptosporangiaceae bacterium
TGGCCGCCGATCGTCGCCGCGATGCTCCGCAAGGGCGTCCGGTCCTTTCACACCACGGTCTACGAGAGCGACCAGACCCTCGTCACCCTCACCCTGTACGGGGTCCTGCCCGGGGTGCTCGACGTGCGGTCCTCGGCGCTGGTGTCGCTGCTGGCCGCCCAGGGTGGTGCGGCCGTCGCCAACACCCAGCAGTACGACGAGGCGCAGCGGACCGTGGTCCAACTGCAGGAGGCCGTGGAGGCCCGCGCCATCGTCGACCAGGCCAAGGGCATCCTGATGAACCGGTTCGGCTACGATGCCGACCGGGCGTTCGCCGAGCTCCGGCGGATCTCCCAGACCCGGCACGTGAAGCTCACGGTCCTGGCACGGCGTATCGTTTCCGGTCAGGGGCTCAAGCCCTGAATCCGGGCGATCCCCTCGATGCTGGAGCCGCTTGATATGCCTGACAAGTCCGTGTCGCAGGCCGTCCTGCGCGAGATCAACGATCTCGAGACGCGGATCGGTGAACTGCGCCAGGCCGCCGCCGTCCCCGTGCCGGACCTGCGGGCGACCCTCAACGCCGCCATGCTCGAGCTGGGCGTGGCCCTGGACTCGTTGCGCGCCCTGGGCGGCACCCGCGCGAGCGAGGCCGGCAGCCTCGCCGACGAGGAGCGCAAGGTGCTCCGCACCGCTTTCCAGGCCGCCCCCGTACCGCTGTTCCTGCTCGACCGCGACGGCGACGTACGCCGGATCAACGGCCAGGCCGCGCAGTTGCTGGGCACCTCGCCCGGCTACGTGGCGGGCCGGCCCTTCCCCGTCTTCTTCGACCTGGCCACCCGGGCCGCCCTCCGGTCCCATCTCGCGGCCGTGGTCCGCACCGGCGAACGCCGGCAGCTCGAGGTCCGGTTCCTCGGCGAGAAGACCCCGGTCGACGCGCTGGTGACCCTGGTCACCGCCCAGATCAGCGGCGAGCCCGACCCGATGGTCGTGGCGGCCGCCGTGCCGCTGTCGGGCCGGCTGCCCGACCCCGAGCCGGTCGAGGACGCCGCGGCCGCCGACGCGGCCGTCACCGCGGTCCTGCACCGGATGGACCTGCTCGCCATGTCCACCGAGCTGCTGCTGGCCGAGCCGGTCTTCAACGAGGCGGTGGCCCTGCGGCGCTGCGGCCGGCTGCTCGCCTCCGAACTGGCCGACTGGGTGTTCGTGGACGTGGTCGACGGCCCGGAGCTGCGCCGCCAGGTGGCGTTCGGGCCGGGGGAGGACCAGCGGACCGTCCGCACCGTGGAGACCCTCGCCCCCGGGCCGCTGTCGCTGGCCGTCCACGCCAACCGGCAGGCCGCCCTGCACGCCCACCTGGAGGATCTGGACCTGCTCGGTCGGAACGCCGACGGGATCGCGGTGTGCAGCCTGCTCGGCGTCACCTCGGTGCTGTGCGTGCCGATCGAGGAGGGCGAACACTGCATCGGTACGATCACCCTGGCCGGCGGGACCGAGGGCGGTCACTTCGACCTGACCGACCTGGGCGTGGTCCAGCGGGTCGCCCACCACCTGGCCCTGGTGATCCGCGCGGCCCGGGTGTTCCGGCGCAGCACCGAGGTCACCGAGGCCCTGCAGTCCAGCCTGCTGCCGCGCAGACTGCCCGAGATCTCCGGCTTGGAGGTCTCGGCCCGCTACATGGCCGCGACCCGCGGGGTGGAGATCGGCGGCGACTTCTACGACGTGTTCCGCACCGCGGACGGCTGGGGCATGGTCCTGGGGGACGTCTGCGGCAAGGGCGAGGAGGCCGCGGCGGTGACGGCCGCCGCCCGTTACGGCATCCGGCAGCTCGCCCGCTGGAAACCCGCCCCCGCCGAGGTCCTCACGCTGGCCAACGCGTCGCTGATGGACGAGGAGCGGTACGTCACCGGTGTCCTCGCGGTCCTGCCCGAGTCGTTCGCCGAAGTGACGGTGGCCAGCGCCGGCCATCCGCCCGTGATCATCGTCAGTGCCGACGGAACGGTGCGCCCGGCGACCGGCGGCGGGGTGCCGCTGGGCCTGTTCGACGACTTCGAGCCGGCGGTCGAGGTCCTGCCGCTGGTGCCCGGCGACACCGTCCTGCTGCACTCCGACGGGGTACTGGACGCCTGCGACCTGGAACGGCGCAGGTTCGGCCAGGAACGGCTGATGGAGGTCCTGGCGGCGCACAGCGCCGACCCGGTCGCCGACCTGCTGGTGGCGGTGGAGCGGGCCCTGCTGGATTTCTGCGGCGACGACATGGGCGATGACGTGTCGATGCTCGCTGTCCGGGTACTGCCCCCCGTTCTCGACTGACAGGGGTTCCGCTGGAGTTGATCCGGGGGTATATTGCTCTCCAGTGCCTAAGAAGTAGGCACGCCCTCCGGGACGATCCTGTCGTCGCACACCAAACCGGGGGCGTGTGTGCTTCCCGGGCACTTTTTGGGTTTCGGGTCCGCTCACCGCCTCCAGTCTCAGGGAGCAGACCCTTATGAAGATTTCTATGATCGCCATTGACAGCATCGAGACGGTCGCCGACCTCGCCCGTGAGCTCGGCATCCAGGGTCACCAGGTGACCGTTCACACCCGCCGTGAAGTGCCCGGCAAGCGCCGCACCACCCTCGCCACCGGCGTCGTCGTCGACTATCTCGCCGCCGGCCCCGAAGCCCCGGTCGTCGACGTGCTGCCCTACGTCGGGGAGTTCGCCGACCGGCTCGCCGCCAAATGGGCCGACCAGCGGCCCGACGTCGTGCACGCCTACGGCCGGGCCGGCGGCCTCGCCGCAGCTTCGGCGTGCGCCGCCCAGAATGTTCCGCTCGTGCAGAGCTACGGCCTGCTCTCCTCGCACCTGCCCCCGGCGGACCGGCTGCCCCAGGCCCGCCTGGAGCGCGCCCTGGGCCGCACTGCCGACGCCTGCATCGTCGGCTGCCTGCAGGACAAGGACGAGTTGGTCCGGCTCGGCGTGCCGCGTAGCCAGATCCGCGTCGTCCCCCAGGGCGTGGACACCGAGGAGTTCAGCGAGCACGGCCCGGCCTACCCCGGCGGCCGCCGCAAGCGCCTGGTCATGGTGCACGGTCCGGCCCCCGAGACCGGTGCGGGCGCCGTCGTCCAGGCCCTGTCCCGCTTCCCCGGCGCCGAGCTCGTGATCGCCGGCGGCCCGCCGCAGGACGAGCTGGAGTCCGACGCCGACGCGATCCGGCTGATGCGGCTCGCCAGGACCCAGGGTGTCGACGACCGGGTGATCCTGCTCGGCCAGGTCGCCCGCAAGCAGATGCCGCGCCTGTTCCGCTCCGCCGACCTGGTGCTCGCATTGCCCGCCTACGACCCGCACGGCACGGTGGCCCTGGAGGCCATGTCCTGCGGCGTCCCGGTCGCGGCCGTGGCCAGTGGCGGCTACGCCGACACCGTCATCGACAACGTGACCGGCATCCTGCTCAAGCCGTGCGGCCCGGCCGAGCTCGCGGCCCGGCTGCGGACCCTGTTCGCCGACCCGGTGCACCTGGAGGCCCTGGGCATCGCGGCCGCCGACCGGACCCGGTCCCGCAACTCCTGGACCCGGATCGCCACCGAGACGGCCGCGCTCTACGAGCGCGTCGCTCCGGTCGCCGTCGCGGCCTGATCGCGTTGGCAGGCCGCGCACCAGAACAGATTGCGGGCGGCGAGCTCGACCGTGCGGACGGGCTCGCCGCAGACCAGGCAGGGCATGCCTGACCGCCGGTAGACGTAGACCTCGCCGCCGTGGTCGTCCGCGCGCGGCGCCCGCCCCATCGCCTCGGGCAGGTGCTCGGGCCGCACCGTGTCGATCCGGCCGGCCCGCACCCCCTCGTTCATCAGGTCGACCAGGTCCGTCCAGATGGCCTTCCACTCCTCACCGCTCAGCACCCGCCCCGGCCGCCGCGGGTCGATGCCGTGCCGGAACAGCACCTCGGCCCGGTAGACGTTGCCGACTCCGGCGATGACCTTCTGGTCCATCAGCAGGGTCGCGATCGGCATCCGGCTCCTGCTGATCTTCGCCCAGGCCCTCTCGCCGTCGTCGGCGGGCCGCAGCGGGTCGGGGCCGAGCCGCTCGTGGATCGCCTGCTTCTCGGCCGAGGTGATCAGCTCGCAGACGGCGGGGCCGCGCAGGTCGGCATACCGGACGCCGTTGACGAGCCGCAGCCGGATCATCCCGATTGGCGCGGGGACCGGGGGATGACCCCAGGTGACGACGCCGTACAGGCCCAGGTGGAGGTGCAGCCAGCCGGCGGGGAACCTCAGGAACAGGTGTTTTCCGTGTGCCTCGGCCCGTTCGGGGGCCTGACCGTCCAGCAGGGCGGCGCCGTCGGCGAACCGGCCCTGCGGGCTGCTCGCCGCGACCGGGTTCCCTGCGAAGGCCTGGGCGTACTCACGGGCGAGACGATGGATGACGTGGCCTTCGGGCATCCGCTCAGCCTATCGGGGGAGCGGCGCACTCGCGGGGCGGGCGGATCAGCCGTACGGTTGCCCCGTGAGCACAGAGAGCCGGACGAGCCGCAATGGGCGTGACCCCGACCGGAGGCGCTCACTGCTCGAAGCCGCCGACTCCGTCATCCTGCGGGAGGGCCCCGAGGCCTCGATGGCGGCCATCGCGGCCGAGGCCGGGGTCAGCAAGCCGATCCTGTACCGGCACTTCGGCGACAAGAGCGGGCTCTACCAGACCCTCGCCGAGCGGCACACCCGTGTGCTGGCCGAGGCGATCAGAGCCGAGTTCCTGACCGGGGTCGGCCTCCGGGACCGGGTGCACCGCACCCTCGACACCTATCTGGCGATGGTCTCGGAGAACCTGAACTTCTACCGGTTCCTGATGCACCGGGCCAGGGCCGAGGACACCGCCACCCACTCGGTGATGAGCACGATGGTCCGGGGCCTGGGCGAGGAGATCGCCGACATGATGATCGCCGAGGGCGAGCTGCCCGACCCCGCCCGCGCCCACGTCTGGGGGCACGCGGTCGTCGGCATGGTGCAGAACGCGGGGGACTGGTGGCTGGACCATCCCGAGGTGCCGCGCGGGACCGTGGTGGAGAGCCTCACCGACCTGATCCTCGGGGGCCTGCCTGCCGCGGCGGCGAACTCCGCACCAGGTGCGCGTAGATGATGACGTTGTCCCGGAAGTGCCGGGTGATCCTGTTGAAGGCGCCGCCGCAGGTGACCAGCCGCAGCCCGGCGTAGCCGACGTCGCCGAAGACCCGTCTGCCCGGGAACAGGGCCTTGCTGACCTGCTCCAGCGCGTCGACCTGGAAGTGCGCGACGCTGCCGTCGGCTCGGATCACCCGGATCGGGTCGTGCCGCCTGATCGCGCCGACCTTGGCGAAGACCGCGCCGCCCCGGTCGTCGTCGTAGTGCCCGACGATCACCGAGGACCCGCGGGTGCCCGGCATGACGCTGTGCTCATACCAGCCCGCCTCGTGCGACCTGCCGAACGGCGGGACCTGCACGCCCCCGTCGGCGGTGTCGCCCATCGCGGCGATGCCGGCGTCGACCGAGGCGGTGGGGATCTGCAGCCGGACCGGGCGTGAGGCCGTCAGCGCCGGGCCCGCCGGGATGTCCCAGATCGCCGCCGGGCCGCCGAAGATCCGGTACTGGGGCGCCTCGTGGTGTTCCCTGCCCTGCAGGGTGTAGAGGAGCCCGCTGATGCCCAGTGCGCCGGCCAGCAGCATGCCGCGTCCGCTCACCGGTCAGGTCCGGACACGGCGCAACCAGCTGAACCCGCCCACGGCCGCACCCGTGCCGAGCAGGCCCAGGCCGACCGCGGTGGCCCGGCCGTCGCCGCCGAGCGAGCCGCCTCCGCCGGTCTCGGGGCCCTGGTGATGGCAGTTGCCGTGCCAGCCACCGTCGTCGCGCCAGCACCTGCCGTGGTGCGGCTTGGACCCCGACGTGATCGTGATCTGGCCGTACATCCTCACGTGCGAGGTCAGGCAGACCATCGTGACCTTGTAGGTCGTGCCGACCCTGACGTTCTTGCGGAGGGTCACCGAGGTGTTGGCGTCGCCGTCGGACACGTCGGTCGAGACCCGGTTGAAGGCCCCGCTGGTGAGGGTGGCGGTGCCGTCCTTGATATTGCAGTCGGACGTCGTGATGCCGATGCTCTGCCCCGGCCGGGCGGTGCCCGGGTTGATGGTGAGGCTGCCGTCGGCCAGAGCCGGCGTCGCCGACCACAGGGCCATGCCGAGCCCACCGGCACAGGACAGAAAACCGATCGCAGTACGTCGCACGAGCACCTCCGGGAATCACGCTGACTGAAGTCTTGATTCCCGGTTACTCTCCGTGCAGACTCGATATCTGTCCGCTTTGCCGTAGATTTGCCTTAGATGGTCCGGTCGGCGGCGGTCCTGGCGGTGTGCCGGACGTCCTCGGGCCGGTTCAGCTCGCGGGTCCACGCCGCGAACTCGACCAGGATCCCGTCGGGGTCCTGGAAGTACAGCGACCGGACGAAGACGCCCTCCTGCATCCGGGGTGCCACGCCGAACTCGCTGTCGTCATGGTTGAGGATGATCCCTACCTCGACGCCCTTGGCGAGCAGCTTGTCGCGGTACTCCTCGATCCGTTCCGGCGCGACGTCCAGGGCGATGTGGTTCATCGAGCCGACCGCCGACAGGAGTTCGCCGCGTTCGGGCAGCGACCTGGGCGCGCTCACGCCGGGCACCGCCTCGGGCGCGTCGGGGAACCAGAAGAACGCCAGGGCGTTGCCGCCGCCGGCGTCGAAGAAGAAGTGCTGGCCCCAGCCCATCGGCAGTTCGATCGTCTTGATCAGGGGCATGCCCAGAACGCCCTGGTAGAAGTCCACGGTCCGTTGCATGTCCGAGCAGACGAGGGCGAGGTGGTTGACGCCCCGCAACTCGAACTCGGTGTTCACCCGGTCCACTGCACCCCTCCCAGTAAGCGTTCGCTTTCGCCACCATCCTGCCAGGAAACGGACAGGAGTTGAAGCCGGGTGTTGGCCGTCGGCCGCGTCGGCCGGTATCCTGTCGCCATCATGCGATCCGGAACGCGCAGCCCGTGGTGGTGGCGCCGCTGAGGCGGCGCCGGTTCCCCTACGTTCCGAACCAGCGACCGCCCTCCCCATGGGCGGTCGTTCTGCGTTTGATGGCCTGGGGGAGAGCTGTTCTTCAGGGCAAAGGCCGAAGGAGACCCAGGTGGAAACCCGCACGAGCAGGCCCGCACAGAACACCGAGTACCTCACCGCCGGAGGTGTGCGGGTCACCCGCACCGCCGTGACCGTGGACGCCAGCAGCGAGGCCGATCTCCTGGCCCGGCTCGTCACCTCGGTCGAGACCCGCAGGGGCGGTGTGCTCAGCTCCGGCATGGAGTATCCGGGCCGGTACAGCCGCTGGGCCTTCGGTTACGTCGACCCCTCCGTCGAACTGGTCGCCCGCGGCCGCGCGATCTCCGCTCGTGCCCTCAACGCCCGCGGGGAGGTCCTGCTGCCGCTCATCGCCGCCGCGATGCGCGGCACCGGCGAGATCACCGTGGACGAGCCCGGCCGGATCGAGGTCTTCGTCCCGCAGAGCGACCAGGTCTTCGCCGAGGAGGAACGCAGCCGCCAGCCCACCGTCTTCACCACCCTGCGCGCCGTCGCCGACCTGTTCAAGCCCACCGACGAGGCCGACGCCGACCCCCACCTCGGCCTGTACGGCGCGTTCGGCTACGACCTGTCCTTCCAGTTCGAGCCGATCAAGCTGCGCATCGCCCGTTCGGAGGACCAGCGCGACCTGGTGCTGCACCTGGCCGACGACATGCTCGTGATCGACCGCAAGCGCGAGTCCTACACCCGCTTCTCCTACGACTTCACCGTCGGCGGCGTCAGCACCGAGGGCCTGCCCCGCCAGACCGAGCCGACGCCCGTGCCGGTCGCCCGCGAGGTGCCGCCGCAGCCCACCCCCGGCCTCTACGCCGAGGTCGTGCGCAACGCCAAGGAGAAGTTCGTCCGCGGCGACCTCTTCGAGGTGGTGCCCGGCCACGTCATGTACGGCCCGTGCGAGTCACCGGCGAGGTTCTTCGAGCGGCTGCGCGAGACCAACCCGGCCCCGTATGAGTTCTTCTTCAATCTCGGCGACGGCGAGTACCTCGTCGGAGCCTCACCCGAGATGTTCGTGCGGGTCACCGGCGACCGGGTCGAGACCTGCCCGATCTCCGGCACCATCAAGCGCGGCGGCGACCCGCTGGAGGACGCCGAGAACATCCGGACCCTGCTCACCTCCCTCAAGGAGGAGTCGGAGCTGACGATGTGCACCGACGTCG
Source organism: Streptosporangiaceae bacterium (assembly GCA_039928335.1). Classification (GTDB taxonomy): domain Bacteria; phylum Actinomycetota; class Actinomycetes; order Streptosporangiales; family Streptosporangiaceae; genus Actinocorallia. The sequence goes on from JBDSTJ010000540.1 coordinate 8,230, forward strand.
ACCGCAACGACAAGTCCCGGGTCTGTGTGCCGGGCAGCGTCAAGGTGATCGGCCGCCGGCAGATCGAGATGTACTCCCGCCTGATCCACACCGTCGACCACATCGAGGGCCGGCTCCGCCCCGGCTTCGACGCGCTCGACGCCTTCCTCACCCACATGTGGGCCGTCACCGTGACGGGCGCGCCCAAGACCTGGGCGATGCAGTTCATCGAGGACCACGAGGAGACGCCGCGCCGCTGGTACGGCGGGGCTGTCGGCTATGTCGGCTTCGACGGTTCGATGAATACCGGCCTCACCCTCCGCACCGCCCAGATCCGCGACGGCGTCGCCGGGGTCCGGGCCGGGGCGACCCTGCTGTACGACTCCGATCCCGACGCGGAGGAGAAGGAGACCCTTCTCAAGGCCCGCGCCCTGCTGGAGGCCCTGTCGGCCGCGGCGGCGCCCGCCGTTGAGCCGGTCCCCGAGCCGGAGCCGGTGCTGGAGGGAGCCGGGGTCAGGGTGCTGCTCGTC